>NZ_JAQKGV010000011.1 GCF_028617075.1 Rubrobacter calidifluminis
CTCCCGCGCCGCCGCAACCACCGACCCCGCGAGCCGCTCCCCGGGCCGCTCCCCGAGCCGCGAGAGCGGGCTGCTCGCGGCGGTGTGCGCGAGCGGCCCGCTCTCGCGGCTCGGGGAGCGGCCCGGGGAGCGGCTCGCGGGGTCGGTGGTTGCGGCGGCGCGGGAGATCGCGGCGTCGCTCGGGGGGTAGGCCTCCTGCAGGCCGGGGTGGTTTCTGGTATATCCGGACGGGCTGGTTTTCGAGGAGAAGAAGCTTTTTCGAAGAGAAGGTGTATCGGTGGCGCAAGAGTACAGGACCTATTCTCCAGCGTACTGCTTCGGGTGCGGGGCCGAGAACCCCATCGGGCTGCACCTGGATATAGAGTTCGAGGAAGGAGGGGTGGCGCGGGCACTCTTCACCCCGCAGAGGCCGCACTCGGGCTATCCGAACATGGTGCACGGCGGGATCGTGGCGACGCTTCTGGACGAGGTGCTGGCGCAGGCCGTCTACAACGAGCGGGAGGGTGCGGTGACGGCGAAGATGGAGACCACCTTCCGCCGGCCGCTCGAGCCCGGCGAGACGGTGGAGGTCAGGGGGTGGGTCGAGAGCATCCGGGGGCGCAGGATCGTCTCGCGCGGCGAGATCCGGCGGGCGGAGGACGGGGCTCTGATCGCCGAGGCGCGCGGGGTCTTCATGAGCCTGAGGGGCGGAGACACGCCCGGGCAGGGATGACGCTGAGGCCGGCCGAAGTTATACTCGTGTGCTGCACGCTCCGCGAGAGTTCCGAGGAGGACGTTTTGGATCCGACCCCGTCGAAAGACGAGAGGCACCCGCGCCGGTGGCCGCGCTAGCGGCCGGTCATCCCACACCTCCGAAGGAAGAAGCCTCATCGAAGAGGGAGCGCGAACGTTCACGGCGCTCCCGGTAAATCCGTAGAACAGAACACTTGGAGCACTCTGGAGAGAAGATGGAGCGGGAACGGAGAGCGCGGGTCTTCAGCGGGATACAACCGAGCGGGAACCTCCACATCGGCAACTACCTGGGGGCGCTCAAGAACTGGGTCGCCATCCAGGACGACTACGAGAACTACTTCTGCATCGTCGATCTGCACGCGCTCACCGTGCCGCAGGACCCTAAGGAGCTCAGGAGGAAGATCCGGGAGGTCGCCGCGATATACCTGGCGGCCGGGCTCGACCCCGGGCGGTGCGTCATCTTCCGGCAGAGCCGGGTCCCGGCGCACGCCGAGCTGTGCTGGCTGCTGAACGGCATCGCGCGCTTCGGGGAGCTCTCGCGGATGACCCAGTTCAAGGACAAGACCAGGAAGGAAGGGACAGAGAGCGCGAGCGCGGGCCTCTTCGATTACCCGGTGCTCATGGCCGCGGACATCCTGCTCTACAACGCCCAGCTGGTGCCGGTCGGCGACGACCAGAGGCAGCACCTCGAGCTCACCCGCACGCTCGCCCGCAGGTTCAACCACCTCTACGGCGAGACCTTCGTCGTGCCGGAGCCGATGATCATGAAGAGCGGGGCGCGGGTGATGGCGCTCGATGATCCGACCGAGAAGATGAGCAAGAGCTCCCCGCGGCCGGGGAGCTACATCTCCATCCTGGACGAGCCGGATGCGATCCGGCGCAAGGTCCGCCGCGCCGTCACCGACTCGGGCACCGAGATCAAAGCGTCCCCCGAGAAGCCAGCAATAACCAACCTCCTCGACATCTACTCGGCCACGACCGGCCGCCCGGTCGAGGAGATCGAGGATGAATACCGGGGCAGGGGCTACGGCCAGTTCAAGCAGGATCTCGCCGAGGCCATCGTCGAGGTCCTCTCCCCGGTGCGCGAGAGGGCGCTCGCGCTGCTCGACGATCCGCGCGGGCTTGACGAGTTGCTCGAGCGCGGGGCGGAGAAGGCCCGGGAGGTCTCCCGTCCGATCCTCGCGAGCGCGCAGGCGAAGATGGGCCTCTGATGGCGGGGGACGTCAGGGGCAAGATCCTGCAGGTGCTGCGGGCCATCCCCAAAGGCGTGCTCTACTCGACGACCGACTGGCACAGGATCACGGGTGAGGACAAGCGTGAGATCCGACGCACGCTGGACGACCTGGAGCGAGAAGGCGTGATAGAGCGGCTCGAGAGCGGACGTCCGGACAAGCCGCTCTACCGGCTCAAGGGAGGCTCAGGAGGAGATGAACCGGCTTAGGAGCATACTCGACCGGATAGACCGCAGAGGGTACGGGGCCTACAAGGACCTGCAGGGCTCCTACGACTTCGAGCGGTTCACCCTGACGATAGACAGGGTACAGCGCGACCCCTTCGCCCCGCCCTCGCTCATCCGCGTCCGCACCCGGGACAACCGCTTCGACCCGGCGCTGTTCTCCAACCCGGTGCGCAAATTCGCCCTGGAGGACTTCCTGACGCGCAGGGTGGACGCGGCCATCCGCAGGATCGTGCGCGGGAACCGCGGCTCGGGCGGGAGCGGCCGGGTCGAGATACAGCGCCCCTCGCAGGTGGTGCTGCCGCGCACCTCGATGGTCGTTCACAGAGACTACGTGGAGGCGCGCATGGCGGTGGGCCTCCCCGCGCGCGGCCGCACCGTCGACGCCCGCGCCGCCCGGGCGGTCCTGCTCGACGAGCTCCCCAAGGTGGTGGGAGCCTCGCTCGTCCCGGCCGGGGTGGACGAGGAGGCGGCCCGCTTCCACGTCGAGACGATAGAGGACGCCGAGCACCTGCGCGGCATGCTCCCCTCCCTCGGGCTCGTGGCTTTCGTTGCCGACGGGGCCGTACTGCCGCGGGAGAGTGGGGCGAGCGACAGGCCACTCACCGGCGGCGCCGTCCCCTTCGAGAGCCCGGAGGAGCTCAGGGTGACCGTCGAGCTCCCCAACCGCGGCGAGATCACCGGGATGGGCATCCCGGAGGGGGTCACGCTCATCGCGGGCGGGGGTTTCCACGGCAAGAGCACGCTGCTCGAGGCGCTCTCCTGGGGCGTCTACGACCACGTCCCCGGTGACGGGAGAGAGCTCGTGGTCACCCGCGAGGACGCGGTGAAGATCCGGGCCGAAGACGGCCGCAGCGTCGCCGGGGTGGACATCTCCGGGACCATCGGCGAGCTGCCCGGCGGGCGCACCACCGAGAACTTCTCCACGCCGAACGCCTCCGGCTCGACCTCCCAGGCGGCGAACATCGCCGAGGCGCTTGAGGTGGGAACCTCGCTGCTTCTGGTCGACGAGGACACCAGCGCGACGAACTTCATGATCCGGGACGAGAGGATGCGCGAGCTGGTGCGCAAGGAGCCAATAACCCCCTTCGTCGACCTGGCGCGCCCGCTGTACAACACCCTGGGCGTCTCGACGGTCGTGGTCATAGGCGGCGTCGGGGCGTACCTCGACGTGGCCGACCGCGTGATCCTGATGGAGGATTACCACCCCCACGACGCGACCGACCGGGCGCGCGAGGTGACCGAACGCTTCCCGGTCAAGATCGAGGGCGACGGACACGTCTCGCTCCCGAAAGGTAGGCGCGTCCGGGCCACCTCCATAGACCTCAGGCGCGGCCGGCGCGAGACGGCGCGCGGCAAAGGACTCTCCACCATCGAGCTCGGCCGCGAGCGGGTCGACCTCTCCTACGTCGAGCAGCTCGCCGAGCCCGGCCAGACCGAGGCCATAGCACGCATCATCGGAGAGTTCGCCTCCTCCGGCAAGAGCCGGGCGGTAAGGGAGGTCGTCGAGGCGGCGATCACGGGCCTCGAGAGCGGAGGACTCGATTCCCTGGGCGGCTTCCGCGGCCACCCCGGCCAGATGAGCCTCCCCCGTCCGCAGGAGATAGCCGCAGCGATAAACCGTATCCGCTCGCTCGAGGCCACGACTGAACGACACTGAACCCTGGCCACCTGGCCATTTTTCCCGCCGCACCCCGCAAAACCTCTTGTGCGGGGTGCTCCGTTACGCATAATTACCGGTAAATAAATAGTTTGACTCCCAAAGAGGAGGGGGCTTTTGAGACTCAAGATTGCTCTTTCGCCCGAAGATGGCATCCTGTGCCTTCCCCTGCAGTACAACAGCACCCTGCAGGGGTTCATCTACGCTAACCTCGACCGGGCCCTTTCGGGCTGGTTGCACGAGGAGGGACACGCCTACGAGAAGCGACGCTTCAAGCTCTTCGTCTTCTCCCGGCTCTTTGGGAAGCGTGAGATCTCGAAGGGCAGGGTACGCTTCTTGCGGGGAGCCCATTTCTACCTCTCCTCGGCCGACCCGGACGTGCTCTGCTCGCTGGGGGAGCACCTGCTGAGGAAACCATCCGTGGAGCTCGGCAGGAGGAGTTGTCTCGTGGAAGAGGTCGCCGTGGAGCCCGAGCCGGAGATGAACGGGGGGAAGCCCGTGATCGTCAGGGCCCTCTCCCCCATCACCGCCTACACGACGCTCGCCGCACCCGATGGCAAAAAGAAGACCTATTACTACTCACCTTACGAAGAGGAGTGGAGCAAGTCCCTGGTGGACAACATCAAACGCAAGGTTTTGGCGCTGGGCTGGGATACAGACCCCGAGGAGGATCTGGAAGAGGCGAGCATCAGGCCGTACCGGGTGCGGAGCGCGGACCAGAAGGTCCTGCGCTTCAAGGGCACCGTCGTCAAGGGTTGGATGGGCCTCTACGAGCTGAGGATGCCCCGTCCGTACCTGCAGCTCGCCTACGACACCGGCTTGGGAAGCAAGAACTCACAAGAATCTGGCATACCTTCCACAACACGGGGGTCAAAACGGTAGGTTATCCTGACTCGGGTCTTCCCCTTCTCGTCGCGTCCTGCGGATATCTCCTCGACGAGCAGCCGTACCAGCTTTTGGCGGACGTCGAAGGCTTCGGGGGTGTCGGCCTCCACCTCCCCGATACGCCGCCTGAGCTCTGCGAGGTACGCGCCGGCTGACTCCGCGAGCTCCCTCTTCTGGTCCTTTTTAGCGAGGTCGCTCTTCGTTGCCTCTATGAGGAGCTGCAGGTTCTCGGTCCTCAGGCGGAGGTCCTCGAGGTAGGAGCCAAGCTCCTCGTCGTCCAGGTGTCCCATGGCGTACATCCTGACGTAGCGGTCCTTCTCGGCATGCTTCGCAGCGAGGCGTCTCTCGAGGTCGGCGAGGCGGTCCTCGAGCTCTCTTTTCTCGCCTTCCGTATCGAGCTGCTCCTTTAGCCTCTCCAGAAGAGAGCCTGGGTCCTGGAGAAACCGACGCACATCAGACCACACCAGGGACTCTATCCACTCGGCGCGTATGTATGGCGCATGCCCGCGGGTGGCCTTGGGGTTTTTCTCCCTGCGGGTGCGGTGGTCGTTCGCACACCTGTAGTAGTAGAGCTTCTTGTTCTTGCTCCTCGTCGGGTGGCCGACATAGGCTCCTCCGCAGACCTCGCAGCGCATGAGGCCGCTAAGGAGGTACTTGCGGTCCGTGGGGCGGTTGTAGCGGCGCTTGTTCTCGGAGAGACTCTCTATGGCGCGCCGCTGCAGAGAGGGCTCTACTATGGCCGGGGTCTTTCTGACTATCGGGTCTTTCCCCCCGTTTGCCCGGATGAGGTGCTCCCCGCTGTAGGCACCCTGACGGCAGATATTGTGTATCGTCCTGGTCGACCAGGCGGGGCCGTGCTGGCGCTCCCTCCCGCGGTACTTCATCCCCGGAGCCGGCACGCCGAGCGAGTTCAGACGCTCCGCCTCTGAGTAGAGCGTCCCTCCAGAGGCTATGTTGGAGATAATCTGCCGGACCACACGAGCCTCCTCCTCGACCACCACGAAGGTGCCGTCTTCGCCTATGTCGTAGCCGTAGGGGATTCGTCCCGACTGTTTTCCGGCCCGGTAGGCCCGGTGCAGGCCGTGCGTGGTCCTCTCGCGTATCGTCCCGCGCTCGAACTCGGCGAAGGAGGCGAGCATCTGGAAAATGAGCCGGCCCGCAGGTGTGGAGGTGTCTACCGGCTCGGTCGCGCTCTTTAGCGCTACCTTCGCCGCCTCGAGCCGGTCGTGTGCGTCAACGGTGACAAGGAGCGTCCGGCCTAGCCGGTCGAGCTTGTACACCAGCACCACACCGAAGGCCCCTTCGCTGGCTGCCTCCAGCATCTGCCTCCCAGCCGACCTCTCGTGTACCGGGACCGTCCCGGAGACTCCCTCATCACGGTAGGTTTCCACGACCGTAAGGCCGTAGAGCGAGGCGTACTGGGTGAGAAACTCCTCCTGCGTTGCCATCGACATCCGCTCGACCTGTTCCTCGGAGGAGACGCGCATGTACAGCGCGACGCGGCCTTCCCCTTCCCTCTCTGGCATAGCGGCAGTTTAGCCGAGAGATTAGCCGGACGCTAGGAGAGTAGGTCGACCAGAGAGACGCCCAGAGCACAGGCGATACGGTAGAGGGTGGAGAGCCTTGGGTTCGACTCGCCGCGTTCGACGAGCGAGAGGCCATTGCGCGTCATTTCGCACTCTGCGGCGAGCTCTTCGAGCGTCATCTTACGCTCTTTCCTGAGGGACCGTATCCGGGTCCCCACTCGCCGCTGAAGTTCCTCCAGGCCCTCGGTCTTCACGTGGAGCAGTCTACCATACCTTGCGAAATATTTTTGGAAATTTTTTCCAAATACACTTGACACACCTCCTGCCTCCTACTATACTTGGAAACGTAAAGAGAAGACTAGAAAGGAGAGGAAATGGACCTCCGGAAGGCGAAGAGAATAGGTCGGGAGTGGAAGAAGCAGGGCGGAGAGATTCGGGTCGTTATGGAGGACGGTGGAGAGCTCGACCGGTACGAGCTCTCCGAGGCCATCAAACGCTACCTCATCCGGACGGACCGCGATGAGGCAAACGGGATTGTCCGGACTGCCTCGTTTGTCGGCCGGGACGGTGCCGAGCGTACCATCCGGTGGGTCAGCCCCGGGGCATATACCCTATCTACCCCGTCCGGGGAGTACGAGTACTCCTCAACCAAAATTGAGGAGTACATGAGGAAGCAGCGTGGTGCGGAGTTTGTCCTCCGCACCGGAGAAGAGGGGAGGTAAGGAAGTGGCTCTTTACAAGGAACTGGAGGCCTACCGGATGAAGATGGTGGACCTCCTTGAGAGGCAGGAGGACGCGGGTGACCCCCAAGCGGAGGCCACCCGCGAGATAATCGCGGTGCTGGCGGCCGAGCAGGATGGGATCCTCCAGCGGTCTTATAACCGTGGCTGGGAGGATTACCAGGCAGGCCGGTTCGTGCGTGGGATACTCCCCGCGCACCTGGCGAGTTACTACCGCCGTCGCGGCTTTACCGAAGTCGATGCGGACTTCTCCGACCTCAGCGAGGACGAGAAGGAACATTACCGCAGTCCGTTCCGCTTCTACGGCCCAGACGGACTGGGCCGTAGTTAGAAGAAAGGAGAGTCGTGAGCTGCGAAATCTGCGGCGGGGTGACCACCTGCCCGGGAGGGAAATACTCCCTCGTCTTGCGTCCACCGGACGAGTATGTCCGGAACGCGGAGAAGGTGGACCAGCTCCCGGGCTGGACCCGGACTCATACCACCGGCCACGGGAAATGGTTCGTCCAGGATGCCGGGCCTAGCGGCACCCGGCTTGAGCTGGTCGGGGCCAAGCAGGCCCGGCGCGTCGAGGCCCACTACGGCGTTGAGCCACGGTGGGTCGGCATGTGCACGTACGCAGTGTACGTGCGCTGAAGGAGAAGGGAGGAAGAGTGACCGCTATCGTTCTTACGAAAGACTATCGGTTCCTTCTGGTCGAGAGAAGGTTTTGCGACGAGGAGGAGAGAAACCGGCACTACGCCGTTGAGATGCCGCGCACATGGAACGGTATCGTCTACGATATCGACGCGTACCGTCGCCTCGCGAAGAGTCGCAGCCTCGCGTTTGTGGACGAGACCACGAAGGGAAATGACGACCATCCGTTCTCCGGCCCCTACTCCGGGGAGCCGGAGACTTTCGATGTCGGGGGTTACCGGGTTATCTCCATACTCCTCCCCTGGGAGGCTCGTGTGGTGCTTCGCCAGTGGGAGCGTGGTGAGTCCCCGGATTGGGACTCTCTCACTCCAGAGTGCGTGGCCGCTGGTCACGGCCGGGAGAAAGAGAGAATGCTCCTCCGCTCCGCGTGGCATATTGACGAGGGGGGCGTAGCGCGGGAACGGCTGGATATCCCTTGGCCGGACCAGGAGGCCGTACGGCAGACCGAGGCCGGACGGCTGGCGGTGAAGAGGCTTTGGAACTCCTGGGCCTCTGCGTATGCCGGCTACGAGGAGTCCAGCGTACCTGGTACGCCTTTCTACGAGTAGAGGAGGTTGGAATGATAGTCCTTGAGACATATCCCGCCGGCGAGAAGTCCTACGACGGGGGGGAGTACGGTTTTTGGACCGAATACTCCCCGGAGAACGGACTCGTCCGGAGGAGGTTCCGCACCACGTCGGGCGGCTTCTTCTACTGCCCGACCTGCGGAGTCTTTGGGGGGGTGTGGGGCGGCTGCTCCACATACCACCCCGAAGAAGAGGAAGACGGCGCGCTCATATCCATCGAGCGCGCCGTGGAGGAGATATCCTCCGAGGTCGGAGGCCGGAAACCCCCGGAGGAGATCCGCTCTGACCTCCTCTCCGGGGATAGGAGGGTCTACTACTCCCTCTCCTACGAGAGGGAGTTGCAGTCCCGCGGCTAGAGGAGGCTCTCCTGCCTCCGAGCCCCCGGCCATCCGGCCGGGGGCTTTGTCTTGGTCTTGACCGAAAAGATTTAAGACGCCTAGAATGATCTTGCAGGTAGGAGAAACCAAAGGGAGGGATGCGTATGAGGAGAGTGGTCTATCTTTGCGCACTATGTGCGCTGCTTATGCTAGCGTTTGCGCCAGCAGCGTTAGCCCAGGCAGACAAAGATTGTTCGGACTTTGCCACACAGCCACAGGCGCAAGCCTACTTCACCTCGCACGGCGGCAGCGCCTCGAACAACTTTGACAATCTCGACGCCGACCATGACGGGATAGCATGTGAGAGCCTGCCGGGAGGCAGCGCGCCGGCAAGCTCCGCGCCTGCCAGCAGCACGCCTGCGTCGAGCGCGCCAGCCACGAGCACTCCTGCTTCCAGTGCTCCCGCTGCACAGCAGTATTCCACTCCGTCGACAGGGACCGAGATGGGCGCCGGCGGGAACCTGCCGCTGCCGAACACCGGCGGGCCGAGCCTGCTTCTGCCGCTCGGGACGGGCGTCCTTGCCGCCGGTGCTCTGCTCATGATCATCACCAGGCGCCGGTAGAGTTCACAGTGAAGAAGCTCCTACCTGCACTGGTTGTCCTGCTCCTCGTGCTCTCCGGGTGCGGGGGGCAGGGCTCCGCCTCCAGCAGCACGTCCTCAAGCCCAGAGGCGCAGCAGGCCAAGATCGGCGGCAGGACGGGCGCGAAGCCAGCCAGGAACAACCATGTAGCGCACCACACGCCACCGGCAACACACCTGAAGAAAAAACCTGCCCCAGCCAGCAAGCCAAAAGCGAGCAGCAAGCCGGCGAGATCGGCAAGCACGCCCGTCTCCGCTGGCCTCGCTTCTCGTGGCACCGTGGTCACCGTCACCCGCGTGGTGGACGGGGATACGATCTACGTCTCTCCTGCAGTGGACGGTCTGACCGACGTAAGGTTGATCGGAGTGGACACTCCAGAGACTCATAAACCCGGAACGCCGGTACAACCGTATGGGCCACAGGCCGCGCAGTTTACTACTTCTCACCTCGCTGGTAGAAAGGTCGCACTTGAGACCGACGTCGAGAAGGTCGATCCGTACGACAGGCTCCTCGCCTACGTATGGACCTCGCCGAACACGATGTTCAACGAGGTTCTGCTAAAAGAGGGATACGCGCAACTCGCCACCTTCCCGCCCAACGTGAAGTACGTGGAGCGGTTCAGGGAAGATCAGGCCGAAGCGCGGGCGGCAGGGCGCGGGCTCTGGGGACTTCCACCTAGCCAGCTCTGTCAGGAAACCGACAGAGGAAACGGGATAGGCGGCGGCTGTTCTACCACGCCGGCGTCTAGCTCACCAGTATCCAGCGCACCCGTAAGCCCTGCTCCAGCTCCCAGTCCGCCGTCAAGCGGTGCTGCGCCTCCGACCGGTAAGAGCGACTACGACTGCTCAGACTTTCAGACGCAGGCCGAAGCTCAACGCTATCTCTTGCCCGGAGATCCTTACCACCTCGATGCCGACGGGGACGGCATAGCGTGCGACTCGCTGCCTTAGCAGAAGGTTTCCTCTGGGGACCTCAAGGAAATCCACCATACCGTCCCTTGCATTTACTCACGATATGGTGTATATTACGGTCATGGCGGAGAAGGCCGGCATAGTCCAGAGGCTTAAAGAGAGGTTCGGGCTTACCCCCTATTTCGAGGACAACGTGGTAAACAACCCCGCCCGCGAGCACCTGCTTCCCTACGTCGAAGCCGCGATAGACGAGGCGGAGGCGAGGGAGGTTCAGGAAGATAGCAAGGTCCGCCACTTCTGGTATGTGGAGGAGCTTGGGTACCACATCCGGGTAATCACCACCGGAGAGGGAAGGCTCTTCAACGCCCACGAGGACAGTAACTACACCCGCAAACAGAGGAGGCGAAAGCAGTGAGGCTCAGATACTACCCTGAGACAGATTCGCTCTACGTGGACCTGAGGCCAAGAGAGGAGCAGTCTTACCGGCAAGGAGAGCACGGCTCGCAGGTGGTCGTCTCCGACGAGATGGTCGTGGACCTCGACGCCGACGGAAAGCCTGTGGGCATAGACATCCACAGTTTCGCCTCCAGGATCGTAGACCTCTCCCGGCTCGAGCTCGACGGCGTATCCCTCGGCAGATTCACGGCCGGGCTCGCGAAGGCAGGAGCCTGATTTGTCGCTCGAAGGTTACGAGACATCCGCCCAGGCAGCCGAGAGGTACGGCATCGACCAGAGCCAGGTGCGCCGCTACTGCGAGGCCGGGCGCATCCCCGGTGCAGTCAAGGTCGCCAACCGCTGGCTCATTCCCAGGGATGCCTGGCCGGAGCAAACCGGCTTCGGCCGCCCCCCCGAATGGACCAAAAAAGTTTCGGCGAGTTCTTAAAGCCTCCTGAAGAAAGCAAGGCCCTCCGGGGAGGTGGCCCCCAGTGCCAAACTGGGGGCCTAATCTTTTTGCCCGGATTGCCGGCCTTTTCTAGTCGGCGTGACAAACTGCCGGGAGGCGAAACCTAAAATCAGGATTATCAGGGAGTCCAGGACGCTCTTCACCTGGTCTCCCTGATTAGAGCTCAGGTAACCGAGCGTCACCACCAGGTTGATTATCGCCGCCACGAGCGAAGTCAACACAACCGGCTCGTTCTTAATCCTCTCCAGTATTCTCCCGGAAGGACTGCGTACTTCTCCTTCCTGGTGCGGCATCAGTTCTCCTCCCTCTCGTCCAGGAGCTGGTACTCGCAGGCATTGAGCGGCAGGTACGAGCCGCAGCAGACCTCCGGCACGCCGTCTCTGGCCAAGACCACCTCGACGACCTCCCCTGCTCCGAACCTCTCCCCCGAGAGCGAACGGACCTCGGCGAGGAGCACGGCGCGCACTAGCTCCTCCTCACAAACGCCTCAAAACCGGCCTTCTTGAGGTGCGCGGCGAGCTCTTCTGCGTTCTTGCGCTCGGAGAACGCACCGCACTGCACGCGCCAGAAGCCGCTCTTTACGACGTAGGTGTCGAATCCGGCCTTCTTCAGACGCGAGGCGAGAGTATCCGCATTGCTCTTCTGGTTGAACGCTCCGACCTGCACGCGCCAGAGTCCTTTTTGCGGGGCGGGCCTCACTCCACCACCGGAGAGGTACTTCTTCACCAGAGAGAGGTAGCGCTCCCAGTCCCAGTACGGCCCCGGGTCGTGGTGGCCTCCTCCGGCCGCACCGAGGTCAGAGTGTGCGCAGATACCGTGAGAGGTCGAGCGTACCGGCGGTATGCCGTGCCGGTGGCAGATACCGGCCGCTATCTTCGCCGAAGTCTCGTACATCTCCTCGGTGTAGTAGCGGCCAGTGGAGGCGTATCCCTCGTGCTCGATGGACACCGTAAAACCATTATCGTAAGCGACCGCCCAGCAAGCATACTGCTCTCCGACCATCTGGCAGTTCTCCCCGTGTGAACCGACAGCATAGTGAGAAGAAACTTGAGAGGATGGGTTACGCAGCCAGGAAACTCCGGCCTGGTAACTCGACTCCATGTCGTGAACGACTATTACTCGAATCCTCGAATCTCCATAGGCGGAGCGAGAGGAGTAGTTTGGGCTGGCCAGATACTCACTCGCGTAATAATCGGGGGGCTCGAGGGCAGCAATCTCAGCCTTGATCGCCTCCACGGCCTCTCTGATCTCCCGCTCTGGCGTAACCAGCCTCTGCACGCCTCCGCTTTGATCATGGGCCAGACAACCGCCAGGGTGCTGTTCGGTCATGGCATCTCCTTTCTCTTTTAGGGTTTTAGGTATTACTATGCGGGCTTGGTATAATTTAAGGAGTTATGCAAAGAGGCCCCGGCGCTGCGGGAACAGCCCGGGGCGTGGCCCACAGGAGGTTGGTCCCGTGGACAGCCAGAAGTTTAAGCGTTGCTCGCGCTGCCGCCAAATCAAGCCTCTTTCCGAGTTCTGCAAAAACCGTAGCCGTAAGGACGGATATCACCACCGGTGCAAGGCTTGCCACAAGCTCGATTACGACGAAGCCCTGGCCAAGCGAAGAGCCAGGCGTCCTCCTAAACCACCCAAACCCGCCAAACAACTAAAGCTAGACTTGAGAACCGGCAGCCAGCGCCGCCGCAAACCCCGGGTGGTGCTTCTCTGCGAGCATTGCGGCGTAGCGTTCGAGGTGCTACCACACCTTGCGAAACATAGGCGGTTTTGCTCTCAAGAATGCTCCAATCGGTTCAACCGGGGGCAGAATAGCGCCCGATACAAGGGCGGCTCCATAGACGGCAGCGGCTACCGATTGCTGTGCGTTGATGGCAAACGGGTTAGGGAGCACCGGGTTGTTATGGAGCAGCATCTCGGACGCCCCTTACATCCCAACGAGCACGTACATCATATCAACGGCAACAAGCTCGACAATAGGATCGAGAACCTACGCCTTGTATCCCCCAGCGAGCATAGCGGGCTGCATCGCCACAAGCGAAATAACAAAGGGCAGTTTTTGAACTAGAGGTCGGTTTGCACGGCGGCCCAGATCTCATGCGCCGGGGCGGCGAGCCTTTCGGCGCCACCAGATTGGTCTTCGTGCATGCATCCTTTATGTTCAGGCATTGCCTACCTCCTTTTCTCGACTGCCGTACAGACAACAGCTCCAGGGACGTTTAGGAGCGTCTCGAAGTCTTTTGCCGTAAACCTCCCTCCACCGTCATTTCCCCAATCTCTCCCCCACGAGTTGCGGAAGTAGAACCAGTCGTCCTCCTTCCCGCCGTGCCAATAGACGGCCAGTACTGCCACGCAGTGCCAGCCACGTACACCGGAGCGCGTATCTACAGGCGTGTAGCCGTACTCTCCCTCTGGGGTATCCATCGAGTGAAACCACGGCACTCCTATCACCACGGGACCGTGGTTTAAGAGCCAGAGCGCGCTCTCCTCCGCATCCTTCGCGAAGGCGTAGGAGGAGATATGCCCCCACATCTTCATCACCTTCGCCCCCGAGCGTACGTCGGTCCCTTCCTGCCCGCTCCTCCAGTCGCCGGGGAACTGGTCTATCTCGGTTGCCTTCTCGTATATCTTCCTCGCGTAGGACTCACCGGCCGTGTGCGGGAAGGGCTCTGCGTCATACCAGTGGCAAAAACCGTTCCCCACGCAAGAGCCTTCGGCCCGCTGGTCGAGCCTCACCTCGCACCGCCAGTGCCTCTCGCCGGAAGTCCTCTCCAGCTCCTGAGGAGCCGCGAGGTAGTCCTTTAGCAGGAAGTCGCGATGGTCTGCGAGCGTTGGCCTCGCGTCGAGTTTCGGCATATTCTCCACGGATATCTCCTCTCTTGGTTTCTAGGACGCCTCCCGGGCGGGGACTCTCGGGAGGCCCAGTGCGCTCCGGGCAGTCGAGCCCCGCGAGCCTCGCGCGCCACAGCACCATGACGTTGTCCGCGAGAGTCGCCCGGACGTAGAGGGTGTCGCCGTCTACGACCGGTCCTCTCTTCCCGGACGGGCTCTTTGACGGCTCGGCGTAGAAGATGTTGTTGGGCTTCGGGGGCGCCGGTCCTGCAACCTCAGTCATGTCTTCTCCTCCACGGATAAGGCCATATCTGGTATGAGAGGCACCCCAGGTAGTAGCCGACGGCGAAGACTACGGCAGAGACGAGGTTTACGAACATGGCGGAGCCTACGAACGCATAGGCAAGCGCCTGGTAGAGGTCCGGGACGAGGTGGAAACCGTATATGCTCCTCAGTGTCACGAGCGCCACGATTGCCCAGAAGGTGACGGCAAGGCCGAGCTTGGAGTAGGTGAAGGCCACGAGCCACACCGACGCCTTCCCTTCCTCCCCGCGGCGGATGAGGAGGAGGTGGCCAATTCCGAGCACGCTCTCTGAGATGGCGAAGAGCGTGTAGATGAAAAGTGCCTCTGCTAAGTCGTAGTCGATGTAGGAGAGGAGGAAGAAGAGCACGAAGGCGAGGGGAGTGAGGACGAAGAGAAGAAGCGGGAGCCGGCGCGCTATCCTCGATGCAATGATTCGCCTCATCTCCTCCTCCCCCGGATGTTCATCGCCTCATCGAAGTCCCTAGCCGCAAGAGCACGCCTTCTCTCGCGCTCTTCTATCCTTCTTCTCTGGGCCCACACCTTCCTCTCCTGCTCTTCGCGGTCTGTGCCGTACACCTTGGCCATGAGGTCTTCGAGCACCTTCCTAGCTTTCATGCCCGGCCGCCCCTCTGAGCTCCTGGAGCTCTTCCTTTAGCTCTTCTACCTGCGAGGTCAGCGCCTCTATCCGTGCGCCTTGGCGCGCTATCTCCTCGCGGTATTTCGCCACGTTCTCGGTTAGTTCCAGGACGGTTTGGTTTAGTTTTTCGTTCTCCTCCTCCAGCGCGTCGTTTCTCTTCCTCTCTGACTCGTAGACGAAATATGGGACGAGGAAGTGAAACCGCGTCATGCCGAGGAGGACGGCGGCGAGCACGACAAGGGCTCCGGCCGGGCCGACGAGGAGGGAGGCTGCGTCGTTGGGGCTCACGGGGAGGGCCGGCCGTTCTCCTGGAGCTGCTGTATGTGGAGAAGGAGCTGCCTTCTCTCGCGGCTCATGTCCCTGAGCTCCCGGGCCATCTCGAGCTCGCTCTGCTGGGAGGCGCGGTACGCCTCCTGGGTCTTCGCGAGCTCCTCGCGCAAAAACTCCACCTGCTCCTCAAGGGCAGAGAGCCTCTCTTCCTTCTCCCCCGAGGTCTTTGTCTTCTCGTCAGGCACCACTCGTTCCTTTCTGCTCTAGGTACTTCTGTATCGCCTGGTCTATTACGGTCTTCGTTATAGAAGAGGGGGAGCGCATCAAGAACAAGCGGACGAATTTCGCACACCAGCAGAGTCGTAGGCTTGTGAACCGCTATGGTTTCATCGCTGTTGAAGACCTCTCGGTGAACCGGTTGACCAGGAACCATTGTCTCGCCAAGAGCATTGCGGACGCAGCGTGGTGTGACCTCACTCAAAAACTCTCGTACAAGGCAGCATGGGCCGGTCGGGAGTTCGTGAAGGTCAATCCCGCCTACACTTCGCAAGACTGTAGTGCTTGTGGTCATCGGCAAGTCATGCCTCTCTCTTGTAGGGTGTATGACTGTCCGAACTGCGGCCTCTCTCTTGACCGGGACGTGAACGCCGCAAAGAACATCTTGAGACTGGGGCTACAGTCTCAGCCGGAGTATCCGGCAAGAAGCCCCCTGCTTTAGCGGGGGGAGTAGTCACGGCACCCTGCACGTCAGCCGGGGGTGGAGGCGGGCCCGGGGGCTCGACGCGAAGCTCCCCTGTAGATTCGTCGTAGTACACGGGCCCGGGTTCCCCACCTGCAATCTCCTTTGCCCTCTCTTTGGGGTCGTAGTCGAACTCGACTATGCTCTGCCCCTCCATCGGCACTGGGGCAGTGTCTTCGTCCCCAAAGAACATGAGAAGCTGACCTGTAGAGTCGTCCCTTAGCGCGTAGTACAACGCCCCTCCCTTAACTTATATCTGCGAGCATGAAGAACGCCCTTACGTCGCAGCCGGTATCGTCCTGGTTTTTTAGGTAGAGGTTCGAGTCGTCGACGCGCCAGATGACACCCTTCACCGTGGAAGTCCCGATGGCGCAACCGTACCAGCTCGATGAGTTATTCGGCCTCATCTGCACTATCGTTATGAGGGGCGCGGAGGGCATCCCGTGCGGCACCCTCACAAAACTCCCCATGTTGGCTCCAAGACCGGTCACCGTGGTTCCCCACACCGAGAGCTTCGTCCGGCGGCTGATTACGAAAGAGTCCGTGTCGAAGTTGATGCTGTTGGTGACGACCCCGAGCGTGTCTCCGTTTACGTTCACCCCAGCGCTTATCGCCACCTTGCCGTAGCCGCCGTTGTTGGACGTCAAAAGCAGCGATGCCGTCGAGTTTGCATTCGGGTTTTGGCCCCCGGTGTCGGCGATGAGGGATATCCTGCCCTCTTTGGCCCCGCCCGATACGCCTGAAGACCACAGCGAAAGCCCCCTCACCTGTGCGTCATTTGAGCTGTAGAAGTGGATGGCGCTCCAGGGGTTTGGCGCAGGCAAGTTTGAGTCTGGGGTTATCTTTGAAGAGCGGTTGCTCGTCGGCGGGTCGTTGTAGGAGGAGATATTGGCCATCTCGACACCGCTATTTGTTAGCGCGGCCCCGCCTGCGCTTATCGTGCCGCCCTGGGTGGATATGTTGCCGCCGGCGGTGATGTTGAGGTTAGCCGAGATGTTCCCTGCCGTTATCTTCGAGGCCGAGAGGTCGCTGACCTTGGCGTTTGTGATGGCGGCGTCTGCTATGTGAGCCGTGTTTATGACCGCCGTGTCTATCTGGGCGCTCCCGATGGCGGCGTCGGCTATGAGCGCCCGGTTGATGGTGCCGTTTGCGATGATGGCGCGGCCTGCTGCCACGGTCCACGCGGCGAGAAGGTTGGCCCCAACGATGTTCTGAAATCCCTCGTAGCCCGGGGAGGCGGCCGTAGCGTTCTGGAGCACGGCCATAACCGCGTTCACGAGCTTTGCGGGGTCAGTTATCGAGGAGAGCTTGTCCTGCGGTATCTGCGGCAGGTTCGAGGCGGCGAGGACGCCGTTTATCTGGGATGCGGCAACCTGGGCCTCGGCCGATATCTGGTCGGCCACGCTCTGGTTTACCGTGACCGAGACCGGAGCCGAGAAGGCGCTCCTGCGTCTCCAGTGGTCCACGAAGGCCACCGCCACCTGCCACTGCCCGGGCGCAAGGTCGGTAAACGAGGTGCCATAGACGCCGCTCTTTTGCGTGCTCGCCGCGCCGTTTGGGTCCGTGAGCCTTATTACCGCAGACTCCACGTAGTCTGAGGCGGGAGGGTCGTCCCACTGCACGAAGAGCGAGCGCATGCCCCCTATGGCCGTGACGTTCTGTGGCGGGGCGGGGGGTATCCCGTCGTCGACGAAGAGGTCTGCGTTCTCTATGGTCTCTGTGACCTGCTGGACGCTCTGGGTTATCTGCTCTGTCCTTACTCGCGCGCGCGACTTGGAGTAGCCACGCTCAAAGACAGGCTTTTGGGTTGCTATGTCCTCTACGAGAGAGCGGAGCTCTTTTACGGCCTGGCGGTTTACTCTTACCATCAGCTCGAAGACCCCACGTAGTTGCCGCAGAAGTAGTTGGCCGCCGTGCTGGCGGTGAGCGCCGCCGCCGCGCCAGAATTCTGGTATACAAAGACCTCGAAGTAGTCGGTCGTGCCGTTGGCGTAGGCAGTCACGCTGCCCCAGCCCGCCGCGTTGCTCCCCCCGCCGGCGTTCGACTGCCCCATCCTTTTATACTCCTGGCCGTTCTTGTAGAGCGATATCAAGACGCGGCTTCCGGCCCCGACGGCCGTCCCGGCGAACTCACACATCGCGCTGAAGTTGTAGTAGCCAGCCCGCTGCGGGGTAAAGCCACTCTGGGATGCTCCCGTGCCGGCTACCGCCCAGCCGTTCGTGGAGTACTCCAGCGTATTGAACGAGAGCTTCGTCCAGGTGGCGTTGGGGATGGACTGGCCCAGGTTGCTGGAGAGCATGAAGGTGCCAACGGCCGGGATCGCCCCGTAGCGGGCGGTGGGGATCAGGCCACTGCCGTCCAGCTCGCACACGCCGCCGGGCTGCCCCTTGGTCGACGAGGGCACCGCTCCGGTAATGCGGGGGTCGTTACCGGCAGCCGCCTGCTGCGCTCCGGTGCCGAGCGTACGCCTCGAGGGCACGTTTGGCGCGGCGTCTGAGGCGAGGGCAAGCTTGGACTCCGCTATCGCAGCACCCGAGGCGACGTCTGCGTCGGTGATGGCAAGCGGTGCCAGTTTGCTCTTGGCGATGGCGGCCCCTGAGGCGACGTCTGCGTTTGTGATGTTTAGCGGTGCGAGCTTCGACTTCTGTATACCTGCGTTCGCCGCGACCTTCGCGTCGGTGACGCTGCCATCAAGCGGTGTCCTCTGGTCGGAGAGCCTGCTGTCTGTGGTCTGCACGAACGAGGAGGCAGGGATCCCGTCGAGGAGGTCGGCGTCGAGCCCCGAGCCGGAGCCGTCCACGGTCTTTAGCGCCGCGAGGATGGCGGCAGGCTGTGTGGCCTGCTCCAGGCTAGAAAGACGGGCGTCAGCCTCGGTGAAGTTGTCGTTTATCTTGGGGTAGCTGTTCCTTAGTTCGTCGCTGCCGGTTATCGCACGCAAGAGGACTCCTTTGGCTATGCCTCATCCCAGGTGAGGTCGCCAAGCTCATCCCACTTAAGGCTCGAGGACCACAGGATGGGCTCGGGCTCGGGCGGGGGGCTGAGCCTGAAGATGCCGGTGGTGGCCTTAGGTTTGTACGTCTTCTCCACCGGCCTGCTGTCTATCAGGATGGCGGTGCCGCCTACGCTCATGGTGAGAGACCCGGAGTTGTCCCCGCCAAAAGTTATGTCGTCTTCCAAAAGCGCGACATAGGTCTCGTGGACGCCTTCCGCCTCCCGCTCCAGGTAGACCGAGTCGTAGAGGAGCAGGTCGGGGTTGAGCGCAATGTCCTGTAGGTGCCAGCTCCAGGCTACACGGGAGAGCCACATCGCCTCCTGCGCCGCCTTGTCGCCGGCCTGGGCATTTGTCCCAGGGTAGTCGGTCACCCAGAAGACGTGGTTCGGGGGCGGTTTCAGCAAGACACCCCGGTTGGCCACGGCCGCCTCCCGCCACACCGGGTAGGAGCCGTCGTCGGCGCGGCGCATGACGATGACCTTCGCGTAGAGGACGGCGTTTAGCGGCTCTATCGTGAAGTCCTCCTCCGATTGCACGTCGTCCGGGGTGTAGGTGGCCTTCGCGCGCCCCGTAGAGCCGGGCCTTGGGCGGGGCATGACGAGCCTGCGGTACTTCGGACGGTCTGAGAGCACGAAGTTCATCGCGTCGGTTATGGAGCTTGCTACCTCATACGGCGCCGTCTCGGCCGCTACTATGTCCTGGTCTATGACCTCCACGCGGCCGCCACGGACCTCGAGAAACCGGGGGTTTTGGTTGCTCCTTTCGCCGAGGTCGAGCATCACTTGCTCTACCGTCCAGCCCGAGTAGTCCACGTCTTCCATCATCGAGGCTGGCTCCCCCATCTCGGCGTAGGGTCCGTAGACGGTGGCCGTGTCAGTGCGGGAGAACGGGTTGCTCTTAGGCTCCTCTATCTTGCCGGTGAAGTACTCGACGTAGCTGTCAGGGTCTCCGTAGCCCACGAAGAGACGGCACATCTGGCCCTGGACCCTGGAGAGGGAGCCCCTTTGCACCTCTATCTCCATCGTCGATGAGCCCCCGGAGGCGGCGTAGGTGCCGGAGAAACTATTTACGAGGGGGGTGACGTCCTTTCCCCCTATCTCCATCCTGAAACCCGGCTTCGCGTCGCCTACGTGGGAGCGTCTTTTGGCCAGGTTGCCCTGTCTTGAAGCAAGCGTCTGCATGCTAGAAGTAGGTGACGACTACCAGCATGCCATCCCCTCCCTTTCCGCCAGCGCCGGAGGAGTACCCGTTGAGGGCCGCGCCACCTCCGCCTCCCCCGCCTCCGGGGTAGCCGCCTGCCCCTCCGTTGCCCCCGTTGGAGTTGATCGAGGAGCCTCCGCCACCGCCTCCAAAGGCCGCAGCAGGCCCCATGAGCGTCCTTATGGGGTATCCTGCAGTACCGGCGCTACCCCCGGCCGCACCACCCGCAGGGTTGCCGGAAGCCCAGAGACCGGCCGTCCCTCCTCCCGCACCACCGGCTGAGGCAGCGGGGGTCGTGTTTACCCCTCCACCTGCTCCTCCTCCGCCGCCTCCTGCGGCGTTAGATCCGGCCGCCCCCGCACCGCCGGAGGTGTTGGCGGCCCCGCCCGCTCCGTTTGCTATCTGGGTACCCGCTATGGTGGAGCCTCCAGCTCCGGAGGAGGTCGTGCCGCCCGAGCCTCCGTTACCTCCTATCGCCCGGAAGATACCCGTGGTTGAGGCGTTGCCGATAGAGGTGCCCCCGAACCAGGTGTGCCCGCCCGCGCTTCCATTGCTTCCGTTGGTGTCGTTCGTCGTCACGGCGGCACCCCCGGCTCCGCCAGCCCCGACCGAGAGCTGCTCTGTTGCGCCTAAAGAGGAGGCGGGTATCCTCACGTCGAAGACTCCCCCGGATGCTCCACCTCCTCCTCCGCAAGCCACGGTCCCGGAGGCGCTAACCCTCCCGGACCCGCCGCCGCCTCCCCCGGCGACCCCGATGATCTCCACTATCTTGGCGTTCTGCGGCATGGTCCAGGTGTAGTTCCCCGGTGTGGTGTATACGTCTATCTGGAGGGTCTTCGCCGCGTTTACGTCCGTGTAGGTCAGCGTCACCGCACCGGTGTAGTTGTTGACGCTCGTCACGCGGTCCTGCGAGTAGAGCTCCGTGAACATCCGGTTGACCTTGTCGAAGGCGAGACGGATCTTCTCGCCGGCTCCCCGAGTATTGTCGATGGGCTCAAGTGGCACCTTATTCCTCCCCTACCAGTCTGTCCGAGCCTGCCGTCACCACGTCCGAGCCTGCCAGAAGGGTGGGCGGGCCGTCGTCGAGCGTCGTCCTCTCCAGGACGTAGCCCTCGAGGCCGGATATCTCCAGCGGGTAGTAGCCCGGCTCATACACAGAGTCCCTCACCCACCTGCGGCGGTTCGTCTCTGGGAAGTCCGCGTCCCAGATGAGGATGCGCTGGCGCATGCCGAGATCTTCGACGATGACGGTTGAGGCGTGGGCCGGGTTCTCGGCGACCTGTTCTCCGAGGTCCTCGTAGAACTGCTCGACTCCCTCGTCGGTGAACATCTGCACGCCCCAGCCGGAGATGAGCCGCGCCTTCTCCCCGAAGGCGTTAACGCCGGGTTTGTTGGTCGCAGAGAGCGTCTGCGTGATTATCGGGGTGTTCTTCGCGGGGGGTAAGTCCACCGGCAAGGCCCCGCCCGGGTACTCCGAGCCGTCGGCCCGGCAGAGTACGCCGTATGGCCTGATGAAGTCGAGGAAGAGGTCGCGCAGCTCGGGGCTCTTCGTGGCATCCAGCGTCGTGAGCGTCGCCTTTATCATGAACCCCTCTCCCACGGGCACGTCCTCGAGCGAGTCGTACCACGGTGTCCAGGCCGGAGGAGAGCCGTCATCGGGCTCCATCTTCGGGCAGGAGGCATACTGCACGGTTATGTCTGTTATGCCGCCCTCCGTCTCGCCGATGTAGCCCGCCCGCCTGAAACGCGAGACGAGGTTGTAGCGAGCTAGCGAGGAGGTTGAAGGTATGGAGGGCACCCTGAGGTCGTAGGCCATGGTCAAAGACCCGGAGGTGGCGTTCTCGTTGGTGTAGGACGTCGGCCTGTCTCCGAGCTCGAGCTGCGGAGCCATGACTCGTATCAGGCCGTCGGCGCAGCCTCCATATCCGCCGAAGTTTATGTACGCAGCCCCCTCCGGCGTGGTGAAACTTACCCAGCGCCGGTGCCAGCCGCGCCTTCCGGTTATGCCGTCGGCGGGAGAGCTAACGCGCTTTATTACGTTACCCTCGGCGTCGTGGACAGTGAAACCGAGCGGCGAGGCCGGAGTGTTGACGCCGCGATACCAGAGGTAGAAGCTGAAGCAGTAGGTAGTGAGCTCCTGGACTGGCACGTGGTCGCAGAAGAAACCGTATCCGTTGTAGAGCGGTGTGCCGGGAGGCCCGTAGTACTCGAACATGCGGCCGGGTAGGTCTGTCCACGCCTCCGAGCCGTCGTCAGCGATGGTGATGTGGTCGTACTTGAAGACGGCCGTGGCATTCTGGCTGGTGAACGCATCGAGGCCGACTCTAACGTCGGTGGCCTGGAAGGTAGACCAGTCAAGGGAGCTCTGGTCGAAGACGAGACGCCTCTTGTTGTCCTGCTTGGCGAGGTATACCCTGAGGCGGCCGTTTGCGGTCCCAACGCCCGTGAGGTGTATCTCGACCTCTAGCTCGTCGTGGTTTCTTATGGCGCCGAGGATCCGGTTAGACATGGTGAGGCTGCCGTGCCTGTAGTTGGCGCGCACGTTCCCTAAGGAGTTTACGGAGATCCAGGCTATCCCCGCGCTATCTTGGGCGCTGCGCACCTGGTAGACCCTCACCTCTCCCGAGGAGGGCAGCTGCTCCATCTTCATCACGAAGACGTCGCTGCGGCGGGAGCGCAGCCCAGAGGCCTCCAGCGAGCGGTGGATGTAGGCGGGAGAGCCTGGGTTCGACAGGTTCGCACACCTTAAAGAGAGTGAGCCGAATATCGGCTTCACGGAGGAGAGCGAGACTCCTCCCACCACGTCCCAGTAGCTCCTGTCCAGTCCGTCGGTCTCGAAGTTTACGGGACCGAGCAGGATGTAGCTCTGGTTTTTCTGTGGCGAGTTGTGCCAGTCGTCCACCGCGACGCAGTAGCCAGACGGGGGGTAGTCATCCTCGGGGTCCTCGTCTTTTACCGGTGAGTTGGGCCACCTTTTGAGGTTGTGGACCAGCGCGCTCTTTATGCCGTGGTGGTCGTGGCGGCTGGTGAGGTTCCTCGCGCCAGAGACAGAGTCGGAGCCGATGTGCCGGATGACCTTCTGCAGGAAAGCGGCGTTAGCCGGCCAGACGATATCCACATTCGTGGAGCCGTCCCCCACGGTGCGCTCTATGACCTCGTCCCCTACGAAGTCTATGTCGTCTAGGACGTCGCGCCGTATCTCGTTGCCGAGGTTATCCAGCCACTTCAGCTGCGCCTGGACCAGGCCGGAGGTGCGCTCTTCGAGCGTGAGCCTCTGCCGGACCACTTTGTGCGGGCCGCGGACGTCTATGGGGTCGGACTGGTGCACGTCCTCGTCTGTGGTCTTGTTCGTGTGATCCTGGTGGTGGGCCTGACCGTCATGGATGTCGTGCTGGATACCGGTCGGACCGGCAGGGTCTTTCTTCCAGTGCTCCTCCCCTCCTGAGACGTCGAGCTTCTTCCAGGCAGGGTTTCGGACCTCGTTTGAGCCGGGAGGCCTGAAGACCTTTAGGGTGTGTGTTGCAGCTCCCGCCACACCGGGGACTTTCACCGTCACCGGGTCGGAGGGAGCGCTCTCGGTGTCCTCACCCGTCTTCTCTCCCTCTATCCCCCAGGTGAACCGGATGCGTTTCTTTCCGGGAGAGAGCGGAGCGCCTCCTACCAGCTCGTAGTTTGCCGTGCCGTCTGACGTATCGGAGAGCATGCCTTCGAGGTCTATCGTGGGGTCGGGGATGCCGGACTTATCCTCGGTATGCCTCTCGCCGCGGGGATACTGGTAGTCGCGGATTACAAGGCGGCTCCCCTCTTTTTTGCTCTCCATATACGCGGTGGTAAAGACATATGCGGCCTCGCCGCGCTCCAGGTCGCTCTTTCCCTTGTCGTTTGTGACGTAGACGACGGGCGCGTTACCGTTCGGGCCGTCCTTGTCGTAGCGCATGCAACACCGCCAGCCCAGAGTGCCCGTACTGAAGACATCCGGCCTTATCCTTATCGCCGCGTTCTCCAAGGGGTCGTCTATCTGGAGCCAACCGGTCATCTTCCCGCCCGCCGTGTAGCCGAACTCAGTTCTCTCCTCTATCCAGAACTGGTAGGCCCCCGGGCGGACCACCGTGCCCGCGTGGTGGACCCTCTTCACGTCCGGCTCGGGCAGCTCTCCGGGGCCCCCGCGGTAGGTGGTGTTCTCTACGTTCAACTTCGGTCCGCTCTTGTTCCAGGGCCCCCGCAGGGTCACCGAGTCAGGTATCCAGCGGCCCACACGCACGACCTTCTGCAACCTCATGTCCGTCCAGGAGTCCCCGGGCCTCCCCATGAGGATGCCTATGGCGGTAACCCCCGCTGGTACCTCGGAGGCGTCGGGCAGGGGGACTTTGAACCCCTGCCCGTCCTGCTCTATGGTTACCGGGTAAGGCTCGCAGGAGCGGGTGTGAAGCAAATCCTTGGGGGGAGCGCTCGGATCCCCCACGATGTAGGCAAGCGCGACAGGGTAGCGGCCCGCCCCATAGCCGACCATCTCCAGCTTGTGGAGCTCCACCAGGCCCGGCACGTCGTAGGCGTCAGGAGTCCCCGCGGAGGGGTAGCGGGGGTCGTTCTCGTTTACGAGAGTGCCGTCAGAGAGACGCTTCCAGTTGCGCGTGCGGTAGCCCGATACGTCAGGCCTCGCCACTTTTGCGTAGTCCGCCGGGTCAGGAGGGGGCCCTCCGTCTTCCGGAGGGTCGTCCACGACCTCGTAGTCATCTGAGAGGTCTATCATCCGCGTGCCCTGGCGCTGGAAACGCCTGTCGCCCGTCTCCCAGATGTACCACCACCAGCCGTCTGGCTGTGGCGCCGAGCCAAAACGCCAGAACCTGACCTCCCCCTCCTCGTCGGTTTCCATCCCGTCTGGGTTGGGGAAGAGGTTGCGGGACGAGAGCACGGCCGCCCCCTCGGGGTCGAGCATGAGGTTCTCCATGAGCCCCTGGACCTTGTCGAGTGCGCCCCGGCAGTGCCGAAGAGGCATCAGCCGATCCTCCCCTTCGTATGCCTTCTAGCCTCTTTGAGCGTCTGGACGATGACGTATCCCGTCTTCTCGTCGAAGAGGTCGCTATTGACGAGGTGCCCCACGGCGACGGCAAGGCGCCTTATCGTGTCGTCATCCAGCCTCTGTGAGTCTTTGGCGCTGCGCTCCACAGCCTCCCGCAGCCTCACTATCTCTTCCTTTAGTTCCTTTGTCCCGAGTGCCGTCTGCGCCGTCCTCTCCACGTGCGGGGAGTCGAGCGGCATAAATAGCTCGTTTCTATGCACCTCTGCTATGTGGTCGCGGCGGATGTAGCCTCCCCGCGCGTACCAGCCGGCGCTCTGTTCGTGTGCCCAGGCGCTGTTGGGGTTGCCGTACCTCTGGCGGATGTAGTCGATCATCCAGCCGATCTGAGGACCGGCGTGCGAGCCTCCCGTCGAGCGTCCCGCCGGGGGGAGCTTCGACTCAGGGAGAGCCTGCGGGATGCCGTAGGCGCCGGAGGAAGGGTTCCTGGCGAATCGGTTCCAGCCCGACTCGCGCATGGCGAGCCGGTCGAAGGCGCCCCACTGGGACGCCCAGCCCGCCGCGGAGACCATGCGGCGCCCCAATGCGCGGTTTTTGGCCGGGTCACCGCCTATGGCGTCCGAGCCGTAGTCGCCGCCGCCGGAGCCTATCTTCGACTCTATCCACCTCTTGATCTCGTCTGGGATCCTCTTGGCCGCCGCCCCGATGGCCCTTTCCATGACGTAGCGGCTGTGCAAGAGCGGGGAGAGCGTACGGTTTACAAAAGGAGCAACGAGCTTGCTCCACAGCCGCTCGAAGAGCGCCGCGAGCGGGTTGAAACCTCCTCCCCCACCTATATCCGCGAGGGAGACGTCAGAGCCAAGGTGCCAGATGTTGCCGTGGAAGTAGGGGTTGGAGGCGCCCCACGCCGGCCCTTGGTTGGACATGGTGTTGGTCCAGGTGTTGCCGTGAGGCCCTCCTGTCTCGGTGTTGGCGGCCCAGCCTTTGCCGGCTATTGTCATCGCGACGTGCCCGCCTCCGGGACCACCGTTTATGAAGCCGAAGGAGAGCTGCCCAGGGCCACGCTCCCAGCCGCGCCAGGGCATGTTCGCCGTCGAGCCGAGGCGTCCTGAGGGGTTGGGGTCGCCAAGTGCCCTCTTCATGACTAGCGCGGCCCAGCCGGAGCAGTCTACGCCGGGGGGTATGGAGCCGCCTCCCCAGACGTAGGGGCTTCCGTTCTTGGAGCGGGCCCACCTCCAGAGTGACTTCAGCTGCTCGTCGGAGAAGAGGCCGCCTGCGGCGTAGGCGGGGACCGGAGCGGTGACGTAGGTGCCGGGCCGCTCGCCGAACGGCCTTAGGAGACCGTTTCTCTTACCGTACTCGGCCCAGAGCCTTGCGTTTCTCTTTCTGCGGTTGCCTTTTCGCGACTCGGTCAGGATGTATTCGCGCTCTCCGGGGGCGAGGTCTTCGCCGACGAGGTAGGTTGCGTGCCGCACGTAGAGCGGCTTCTCCACCTTACCCCCTTCGGCGAAGGCAACGCCTGGCCGCGCAGGCTCAGAGCCACGCCGCGAGGAGCCATACTCCCTCATGCCGCCCTCGGCGTACTGTGGCATGCGCCACTTGATGGTCGGGAGGCCGACCTTGTCCAGGACCGAGTTTATGAGGCCCACGATGCGGTTCACCCAGCGGGCGATGAAGTCGTAGGCCGAGCGGATGGGCTTCCACATGGAGCCGCTTATCTTCCTGAAGAGCTCCCCTGTTGCGTGCCAGAGCCTCCCCCAGGTCTTCGTCAGGTCGCGGTAGAGGTCGTGCGCCCTGTTCGAGGCCCGGTGCAGAGCATCTGACATCCTGTCGCCGATGAGGGATGCTATGGCCGTGAACTTGTCCCTGGTGTCCCCCCTGGTCGAAGACCACCTCTTGGCCACGTCTTTGTAGAGCTGCCCCGCGCTCCTTACGGCGGAGTTTCGGGAGCGGGACATGCGGCTTGCTATGAGCGATGCTATGGCTGAGAACTTGTCCTTTGTGTCCCCCCTGGTCGAAGACCACCTCTTGGCGACTTCCTTCATGAGCGCTCCGGCCTGCTTGACCGCTGTAATGTGGCTGCGGGACATGCGGGAGGAGACGGAGTTATAGATTGCGCCAAAGTCCTTGGCCGTATGCGCCTTAAGGTCTCTCCAGCGTCTTTCGGCGCCACCGCGGAGGTTACCTGCCGCGATAAGAGCCCTGGTCGTAGCCTGGTTGAAGTTTTTGACTACGGAGTTTCTGGCGTCCTTGAAGGTGCGGGCGGTGGTGGAGGAGAACTGGTGCCACCTCTTTGCCACACCTACCCCGAAGTTTGCCGCGGCCTTAAGTGCCTGGCGGAAGGAGGAGATGAGCCAGTTGTGGACCGCCCGTCCGGCCCGGTTGGAGATGCGCAAGACGGCATTAAGGCCCCGGACGAAGAGACCGAAGGCCGCAGAGGAGACACGAAGGACAAACCAGATGGCCCTAAACGCCGCTCCGATGGCGCGCAGCGCCCCCACAATGGCGCGGCGATGCTTTACGCCGAAGGTGATCATGCCGTCAAAGAAGGTCACAGAGGCCCGCCCGAGAAGACGCATTATCTGCCAGCCCGTCTTGAAGATCCGGTTTAAGGTCCTCTGCCCTCTGGCACTTGAAGCGTAGCGGTCGAAGGAGCGCGCGAGGCGGTCTATCGAGCGGAACATCCTTCCCACGTAGGGCATGGCTATGGCGAACGCCTTCGTGAGCCCGCTCCCGAAGTGCCCTGCGGCCCTGAGCAGCACTCCAAACTGGCGGGGGGCGGCGTTGAGCACCTTCATGAGCGCCCCGGAGGTGGCCGGGCGGCGAAAGTCCGCCGCGATGGCCGAGAAGGCCCGCCTGGCTGTCACCGAGGCCCTGGCGGAGGCCCGGCCGAGGGCCGGCATGGCCCCCTTGGCGAGCCGGATGGCCTCGACTGCGACCGCACCGATGTTGCGCTGGAGGACCTTGTTGGAGCCGATGTATCTGTCGTAGGCCCTCTCTAGCGAGGAGAAGGCTGTTATGGTGCGACGCACGGCGGGAGGCTGGCTCTTTATGGTCTGGTTGAGCTCCTGCTGGGCACTCTTGGCCTGCTTGGAGTTCTTGCCGTAGGTCTCTACGGCCTGCGAGTACTTCTTCTGTGCCTTTATGACCTCCTGGACGTTCTTTATGAACGGCAGGGCGGCGAGGGCGAGCAGTCCGAAACCTGCTGTAACGGAGGTGAGCGCGCCCCCGAGAACACCAAGTGCGCCGACGAGCCCCGCTCCTGCCCCCCCTATGACGTTGGTGAGCCCCCCGAGCGCGGCGGCTGTGGCGAGAATGACACCGCCTCCTCCCACGAGCCCTCCGAGGACGCTCCCGAAGTCCGCGGCCGAGACGCCGAGCCTGCTAAAGAGCGCGGCTAAAGGACCAATCCTCCCTGCAAGAGAGAACGCCGCCCCCGAAAGGCGCGAGATGTTGCCTATGAGCCTCACCGGGAAGGCGAAGATGCGCGTGAATATCCCGCCCCTCGCCCCGTAGCGGGAGAGCGCCCTAAATCGCGGCCCCGAGAGGCTCGTCAACAGTGCCATCGCGCGCGCGAGGCGGGAGAGTCCCCCCCGGTCCACATCCACCTTCGCCTCTGCGGTGACACTCCTCGCCCCGAACCGGTCCAGCCTGGCGTTCGCAGCGGCGAGGGAGCGCTCGAGCGGGGCGGTGTTCGCCTCCACGCGCACCGAGGGCCTAATCGAGGAGACCCTCTGTGCCTGCCTCTCTACTTCCTTTAGGGAGGCTGTTGCGCTCGCCGTCTCGGCCGAGACAGACACGGAGACCCTCTTGCGGTCGAGGGCGTCGAGCTGCCTGCTAAGTCCCTTGAGCTCGGCAGAGAGCGAGGCTATGGCGCGCGAGGCGTTGTTTTTGGCGCTAAGTTCCGCTGAGAGCTTGTAGGTTGGCATCCGCTTGTTCCTCGCAAAAACAAAGGCCGCACTCGCGGCGGCAAAAGAAAACCCCCGCTCGGGGCGGGGGCCTTAGAGTCCTTTTCTAGACTTTTTTAACTTGAGGCGCTGCTCATGGCACTCTTGACGCTTCTCGTTATGTCTCTGACCGAGAGAATGAGGTAGCCATCCCGCTTTCGCATTATCTCTTTTGCGTCAGCCTCGGGGCTGTAGGCGAGGCGTACGTCGCGGGCGCTCTTGAAGTGGTAGCCAACACCCGTGAGCTGGGGGTTTATCTGGTTTTTTGTCTTGCCCTGAAACTGTATCGCCACCACGTCTGCGTCCGGATACTTCCTGGCAAGGTCCTTCGTTATCGCGGTGAGGCCGTCTTCGCCCTTCGCCTTCGTCGAGACGTATATCTGCTCCTCGGAGATACCGTGGACGCGGGCGAGGTGAGGTTTGGATATCACGTGGTAAGGGGGCACACTCTGCTCTTTTTGCCCAGTCTGCCCGCCGGAGCATGAGGCAAGTGCAAACAGGGAAAAGAGGATAGCTAAACAAGACGCTGCCGCCCGCATACCGGGTTCCCCCTTTGTCTCTCTTCTCTTCGGGGAGTGTATCCTACTGCCCGCTTCCCTGCTGGCGTGCCCTTTTCGCCTCCCTCTCGGCGCGCTCCTCTTCGGCGCGGCGCTTGGCCGCCTCAGCCACCCTTAGCGAGAGCAGCCACTCGTAGGGCTGCTCCCGGAGGCCGCCGGAGGAGGGGAGCTTCTTACCGAAGAGCTCCCACTCTTCTGTGGCGCGCAGAGTCCTCTCGAGCTTCTCCCAGAAGGAGCCGGTGGGCTGTATGCGCTCTATTAGCTCGGCGCGCTCCTGTTCTAGGGCGAGCTCTTTGAACTTGCGGCTGCTCGGGCTCTCGCCTACCTTGCGGGCGTACTTATGGCTGAGGTAGATGTATCCGTAGACGAAACCGAGCCTTCTATCCCCCCGCTCCCGGGGGATGAAGTAGGATTTCGCCTCTCCTCGGGGAGCTCTTCGGTCTCCTCGGGGGCATAACGCCCGAAGATTTGATCGAAGGGCTCGGTGAAGCAGAGCCAGTCGTTCTTCTTTACGACCTCCTCGACGAGCTTATCCAGGAGGCTCCTGTGGGGATTTCTCTCCCGGAGGTTCGGGATGACTACCTCTTCCTCGCCGTCTTTGTTGTGGTGCACGAGGGGACGGTTCTTGCCGTCTACGACGAGGGACTTTACGCCCTGGCGTATGACGACGAGCTTGGCGGTGCCCACAGGACCGCGGCTCCCGGGCATGCCCCCGGCTCCGATTACGTTCTCGAGGTCGAGCTCGACGGTCTGGGGGAGCTCCGAGATGGCAGCCCGGATGTCGTGGCCCGCGAACTCGAAGTGCACGGTGTAGTCCACTATCCTCCTTTACCTTTAGCTGCCTACCGGGATGATGAACTGGGTGTAGCGGCCGTCCGGGTCAACTATCGACATGTCTATGCCGGTGTCCGTGAACTGTGAGGCCGAGAGGGGCCCTGGGACGGCCTCGAGGGCGAACTCGGGCTCAAAGGGGGCGTCGCCGCCTCCTGAGTGCCTGAAGACCCACGCGAGGTCGTCGGTGAGCTGGCAGTGGAAGGCTATCGTGCGCACGATGGAGTCAACGTCGGTGAAAGTGCCGGCCTTGGAGAAGCCGTCCCAGCCGAGCATTATCTGTTTTGGCACGTCCGCCTTGAAGTTGTAGACGTCGTAGGCTGGATACGCCGGAGGACCTGTCACGGCGGCGACGCTGGTCTTCACGAACGGGGAGAGCGCCATGACGAGATCTATGTCGGCATAGAGGGCCTGCATGGCGATGGCCACGGTGGCCTCACCGGTGGGCATGCGTCCTACCACGCCCTGCCTGTCTCCCTGGATGGTGTCCTGGGGGTTCTGCGGCGTGGGGCTGATGCCGCCCACTGTGTCGCGGATGGGTTTCCACGGGGAGGGCCACGTCTCGAGGCCGTAAGGCGTGGTTATGGGGGGCACGGGAGAGCCCACCGGCGCGTAGAAGATATACGGGCGGAAGACCGCGAGGTTCGACCCCGCGGGCACTACGTTGGTTGCCACGTCACTCCTTTCCTTGGTTGCGAGAGGGGCCCCAAGGACGCTCTGGGACCCCTTGGTTTTCTAGCTTGCCGTCTGGGTCTTCACGAGCAGCTGCTTACCCGTAGGGTCCTGGGCATTCTTCAGCTCCTCGTACTCTGATGCGGAGACGACCTCGCCTCCCTCGTAGAACTTGCCCGCCACGTAGACACGCTCGGGCTTCACACGGAAGGCGGGGTTTATCTGCACCACCACCTGCTCTTCTTTTGCTGCCTGCTCCTTGGCCATAGTGCACCTCCTTTCTTTTTCTTCAAAAGACGACCACGACCTCGAGGCGGTGCTCCCAGAGGATGGAGCCTGAGGCTGCGTCTATCCTGCTCGATCCCATCTCGTCCACATCCCCCATGCTCTCCGAGCTTATGTAGAGCTCGTGCACCTGCCCTCCGAAGTTGTTTGTGGCGTATAGCGCCTCCCTGAAGAGAGAGGCGACGTGCCTGGTTACTCTTTTGGCCGTCTTGCGGCCGTTTTGGTCGGAGGGGGTTTTCAGCGAGGGGTAGAGTATGGAGACGTCTATTGTGACCTGGCCCGGGTTTGTGGTGCGGTCCGAGAGCCGCGGCTCGCGGTTTGCGTCGCGCTGCTGGACGCAGATGACCGGGAACTCCCCGCCGTAGGAGACGACCTGGTAGTCGAACGCCTTGCGGATGGGGGCGGGATCCTCTCCTGCGGGGAGGAGGTTAGCGAGCGTAGACTCGATGTAGTCGAGCGCCTCCTCGTAAGAGTAGTCCAGCGCGAGGCTCAAGAGCGCAAGACCTCCTCAACCGAGCTCGCGTAGGCGGACTCTATGGCGCGTTCGGAAGAGTAGCCCGCGCGCTGGAGCCAGCGGTAGGCCCTCGTGCCGGGATGGCGGACGACTTTGGCGAAGACGGTCTTGCCGTCCACCTCAAACCGCAGCGCCTTCTTGGGAGGACGGGGCCGTATGGTGTGTGGCCTTGAGCCGTACTCCAGGATGGCCGCCACCTTATCTTCACTGAAGACTACCCCCCTCGCGCCGTCTGGCGTAAGGAGAACCTCCCTCTTTATGGTCGAGGCGGTCTTCCCTGTGCGGCGACCTATCGTCTCGTGCGCAGTCCGGTCCAGGACGCGGAGCCCCCGGGCGGTACCTTCTCGCATAGCCTGTGTGAGCCGGGGCGAGAGGGACTCTATGCGCTCTGCGCACTCTTTGTAGTTGTGCTCTACGCGTATCTCGAGCACTACCACGGTCCTGACTCGAAGGTTATCAGCGGGGAGTCCTGAGGCTCTTCGCCTGAGGAGCGCTCCCTCTGCTCCTCATAGAGCGCGAGGAGCTCCTTGGCCTGGTTGCGAAGAGAGGAGGCCACAGGCACTTCCGAATATCCCTCCCGGACGTAAAGGAGCTCGAGGGCGTCTGCGGCAGCACCCCTTGTCACGGCCTGCTCGGCGAGGGGGCTATCGGGAGAGGTCGTATCTCCCGCGAAGAGCGTGCGCGCCTTCCAGTCGGAGATGAGGCCCTCTATCTCCGAATCGGAGAGCCCGGGCGCTCCATCCGGGAGCCGTGCTCTTATGTCTCCTGCGGTGGGGTATGCCATCAGGACGTGTTCCTTGCGAGCCTCTTTCTCGCCGCCCTCTTGGCCTGGGCCTTCTTGCGCCTCTTCGGGTCGAGCTCGGGGTAGCGGCTGTAGACGGCCTTTTTTACAGCCGCCTGCTCGGCCGGCGTGCCATGCTGGGCTACCCTCGCGAGAGCGTTTCTGGCGTGTGCCTTGTCGTGAATGGGGTAGCGTTTCTCCTTGGGGAAGACAAACGCCGAAGGGGGGAGCTTCTTGCGCTGCCTGTAGGAGAGGGTGGCCATCTCTAGAGCGCCTCCCTGAGCTTCTTCAAGGAGGCCTTGCCGATACCCTCTACCGCGAGGAGCTCCTCATCGGAGGCCTTGCGTATGATCTCTATGGCGTCCTTGAGCGAGGGACGCCTGGTCTTCTTCTCGAGCTCCTCGAGCGCCAAGAGGAACCTGACCTCGGGGTCTTTGACCGCGGTCTGCTCCTCAACCCCGAAACGCTCGGTGAGGGCCTTTAGGGCGAGGGCGCGGCGCCGGGCGAGTATGTCCGGCCTCATGTTTTTGGATCACCTCCTGCGGGAGAGGGGACATGTATCCCCTCTCCCCGTACACGGTTACTCTAGACTGCGAGCGGGGCCTGGTATTCCGCCGGGGTGGTGTAGTTTGCGGCGCCGACCTGGAAGGCCACGGCCCCTACGCGGTTTCTCACGCCAAAACCGCAGTAGCGGATCATGCGCGTCTCAAAGACGTTGCCGTCAGGCGAGTGGTTCTCGGTGAAAAATCCCTGCAGGCTCGCCACCGGGTACTGTCTGCGGCCGAGGAACGGCACGCCCTCTACGGTGGCTATCATATATCCGTCGGGCAACTCTCCCCAGGAAATTATGTGAGCCCTGCCCGGCGCCATGACATACCCGAGGTAGACATCGCCGAACCCCACATCCGGGGCGTTTGCGACCTCGGAGTAGATAGAGCCGAGCGAGACGTCGGAGTCGCGCGGCGGGATGAACCCCGTGAGCGAGGCTATCTGCGAGGCGAGGTTGTCCGCCACGTAGACGATGAGCCTCTTGCCCTGGTTAGAGGGGTGCTCCATGAGGTTCTCCCAGATGGCGCCAAACGGGTTTGCCGCATCGGAGATGTCGTCGCTCTGGGCCATGTAGTGGCTGTGGTTCGTGAGAACCCGGCCGCCGCGGCCTACGTAGACCGAGCTATCCCCGTTAGCGAGCGGCATGACCGTGAGGTTGCCCATGCCGCGGATGCCGATCTGCTCCAAGGTCTGGTCGAACCAGTTGTAGGGGCTGCTCGTGAGGATGGCGGCGAGTATGTGGCGCTTTAGCCAGTCGCGGTCGCGGTTCTGGGCGTCCACGGTCCTCTGGTTGGCCTCCGCGACGGTCATCATCGCCCGCGAGAGCCGGTTGGTTCCAAAGGCCGTTCCAGCGCCCTGTATCGGGTAGGCCACGTCGTAGCCGCGCCGTCCCTGGACGGGGAGGGGGTTGCCGAACTCATCGAGCGGCTGCAGTGTGCCGCCGACCGGCTCGAGGTAGTGCTCCTTCGCAACCGTTACGTCGGTGGCGAAGGTGGAGAGCATACCGTCGACAACGCGGGAGTACTCGCGCGTGGACTCCTCTATAGCGGTCGAGACCAAGGCGTAGCCGTTCGGGACCTCAGCGACGCGCTGGGAGAAGAGGTCCTGGAGGTCTACGAAGCCGTAAGCTATATCCGCCATGGCCTACACCTCCACCCTAAGGAGCTTACGCGAGGGGATCTCGCCGTTTGAGGCGGTCACGCGGCCGATCTCGGTCCCGGTGGCGTCATCTAGCGTGCCGTCGGGGGAGGCGTAGACCGCAGCCCCGAAGGCGAGCGCGGAGAGTGCGTCTCCGAGGTCGACTATCCCCTCCCGGATGACGTCGAGGGAGGCTCCGGCCTGCTTCGCCGAGGTTACAGCTATCCCCTCGATGTTCGTGCCGGAGGAGGTAGCGCGTCCTCTAGAGTCGAGCGCCACCACCCTCCCTGCGTCTATGGCCGCCGCGGCGGGGAAGCTCCTCGCTCCCCCGGCCGAGTCGCAGCGCACGAGCGCCACGTCGGCGGCGTTTACCTGCAGTGTTGCCATGCATTCTCCTTTCTTAAAAACGTAAGTTCGCGAGGTTTGACCTCTTGAGCTTCTCCTCGTGCGAGAGCTTCGAGGAGCCCGAGCCCTGCGGGGCTGGGGGGATGCCGCGCCGCTCCTCCTTGGAGGTAAACCACTCGGGTACCTCCTCCTTGAGGCTCTTTACGGCCTGCTCTATGCCGGAGACCTCCTCGTTTTCGTCTACTTCGAGGGAGGAGAGGTCGGCGTGGCGTATGGCGTGCTTTACGCGGTCGGGCCTTACGCCTTCGGCAAGAAGTGCCTGCTGGAGAGCCTGGCTCTTCAGCGCCCGCTCGTAGCGTGAGGAGAGGTCGGTAAGACGTCCGGTGAGCTCGGTATGCTTCTCGGAGAGCTCGTTGTAGCGGCTCTCCCACCGCTCCACCTCGTCCTTTACCTCCTCCTCGGCCTCGCGGTAGGCGGTGAGTATCTCGTCGAGCTCGTCCTCGCTCTCAACGCCGCGATTCTCGAGGAAAGACTTACGCAAGGATTCCTCCTGGCGGGCAAGACGGTCCTTTATGAGCTGCTCGACGAAAGATTTGGGGAGGTACTCCTCCTTATGCGCGCCACTCTTCTCGCCTGTTTCCGCCGGCGGCTGCGTGTTCTGGGCGCCTTCATGCTCATGCATACCTGCCTGCTCGGTCATAGCCATCTTCTCCTGACTCTCTTTCGTTTCCGGTTTTTGCCGTCGTGGTGGACGTGTGGGGTGTTGTCGAAGGTGGGATCAGGTTGCGTTATCTGCCTTTGCCGCTGCCCGCTGGGCTTCCCAGCGGGCTATCGCCGCCTGGCAGCGGGCGCGGGTTGCGGCGCTCACGTTGCCCTTGCCCTCGGCCCAGTTGCGTACGATGCCAACGGCCATCGCCACCGCCCTGGAGACCGAGCGGGTACCTCCGCGGTTCCAGTAAAGCGCCCGCGCCACACACTCTATTTCAGCCGGGAGATGCCGCCCGGTCTTCGTCACCCAGTTGCCACCCCCGGTGTGCGGCAGCGGCGGGTGTTTGCAGCCCCCGTGCGGGTCGGGGAGGGCCATTACGGCCGGGTCTGCCAAGGACCACCTCCTTTCTCTAGCGGAGCTCTGGCGCTCCGGGGATGGGCGGGCCCCAGTAGCAGGTGCAGTTCGGCAGCTCGCCGGGGAGTGCACCGGTGAGCTGCGGCACACCCCTTCTGGTGTCGAAGTTGTGGCCGTCTGCCGCCAGGTGGTTGGGACGCGGCTCTTTGGGATGGCCGTGGTGCCAGCTGAGGATGGGACCGTGCAGCGCCACCATGCTCTCTGTCGCCTTCGCGGAGTGCATCCTCAGCTTCTGGGCCTTCTGGTGGAGCGCGAAGTAGAGCTTCTCGCGCTCGAGGGCCTTCTCGGGGTCTTTGGCTCGGCTGAGCCGTCTTGCGGCGTTCATGGCGTAGTAGGCGCGAAAGAGCGCCTCAGGACGGCTGCCTTTAGCGGTGCTCTTCGGCCCGGAGAGCGAGATGGCAGAGGCGGCCGCTGCCACGGCTGCGGCCTTCTCGGGGCTCTCTCTCACCAGCACGGCGAGCCCGAAGAGCGGCATGGCGGAGAGTATCGCCGCGGCTACTGCCGAAAGTGAGCCTGATGCAATAGCCGCCGCTACTGCCGCTGCGGCTGCTGCCTCCTGCTCCTTCTCGGGAGTGCTACGCTGAGCCTGGGCCTGCTGCTGTTGTTCCATTTAGTCCCTGGAGTATCTGCTGGGCTCTCTGGAACGCCTCCTGTGGCACCTCGGGGCTCTGCTGGGATACGCCGGGTGCCTCGGGAACTTGCGGCTCTGGCACGGTTATGGTGTGCTCGAGGTCGCCGTTTTCGTAGGTGCCTATCCCCGAAAAACCCTCGAGCCCGTAGATAGAGCCGATAGTGAGCGCCATCTCATCGGCCCTCTCGAGCGCGGCGAGGAGGTTAGAGCGGGCCTCCCGCATGCGGTCCACTGCGCCGGCTATGACGGTCTGCAGCGCAACGCCGGAGGTGGAGAAGACGGTGGAGGAGGCGGTTGCGACCATCTGGCCGAGTTTGTAGTAGATGAGCTCGGGCATCTCCTGCGCGAGCTCGTCCAGCTGCGCGGAGAGTATCGCAAGGCCGGATGAGTAGTCTATCTGCGGTGCGAGGTCAACAGGCTCGGCGTTCGAGGGAAGAAGTATGTAGCGCTCTCCCCCGAGCTCTATCTCGTCGGGACGTCTGCGAGCGTCGGCGACATATCCCGAGGAGCCGTAGGCGTCTACCGCGGCGTTGCGGCTCGCCCTATCGAACGTGGGAGGCGGCAGCGGAGCCCCGGAGGGGTCGGTGCCGACACTCCTCAGGCCCCGATGTGCGCGGTCGTAGCGGAAGAGGAGCTCGTGCAGACGCGTTGCCATGCGGTTCGCCTCGTCTATCTGCTCCAGGTAGGGTGCGAAGACGCCTATCCCACGGTCATCTCCGGCGTCGCGGAACTTGGCGTGGACAAACGGTATGAAGTCGAACCCCGAGACGCCTTCCTCATCCCCTTCGGCGAGGACCATGCCCCCCGACGGGTCCGGCAGCTGGGAGATGGGAGTTCTGGCCGAGCCGTCGTGCTCGTAGTAGAGGAAGTGGCCGTCGGAGCCGCCTTCTCCTTTCTGCCAGAGCTCGGTGTGGCAGTATCTCTCGTAGGTGCCGTCGTCCTTGCGCCGCTCGGAGGGGATATCCAGCCTGAGGAAGGTGAAGTATCCCCTGTCGTCCTTGGTGAAGTCGGTCAGGTACTCGGGCTTTACCGGCTGGATGACCACCTGCTCTCGGAAGTCCGGCTTGTAGACCTTTAGGATGAGGTCGCCGTAGAGCGGGAGCCAGCGGGCCATGAGCCTTCCGCGCTCGTCGAGGTTCGAGAACCGCCACACCTTGCGTATGGCCTGCTCTACGGCGGCGCTCTTCGCCTGGATGCGCGCCTCCTCTGGAGAACCTGAACCCCACAGGAGTGAGGCGTGAAACTCCACGGCGCGCTCGGCGGGGTTCCTTAAGCTCTTTATCGCCGAGTAGCGTCTTCCTCCCTGCTCGCGGATGGCGTACGCGAGGTTCTCGTAGAGGTCTGTCTGGCGGTAGTAGAAGGCGAGCCGCTGGTAGTGGGAGGTGTCCCTCGGACCGTAGCCGGAGGAGGGGAGCCCCGGAGGCTCGGCGGCGGGGAAGGTGCGAGCGCGTCCCATTAGCGCCGCTCCCGCATCCCGGAGTCTATCCAGAAAAGACACACTAAGCCGCCCCCGCGAACCTGGCGCCTTCGGCGAGGAAGTGCCTCAGGTACAAGATACCCATGACGATCGTGTCGGTGAGGTCATCGTGCTCTACGTTCGGGAAGGCGAAGAGCTCCTCCTCGAGCTCGTTGAGGTACGGCGCTGCGGCGTTCGGCTGGGGGAGAAGGACCATGCCGCGCCTGGCCCACACGCTCGCCTCTCTGGCACGCTCGGTCTTCTTCCCCTTCGGACGAAAGGGTTTGAGGTAAGGTGCGATGAGGCGGCTTGAGTCGGCGAGCGTCTGCAGCGCCGAGGTGCCGGCTCCGGTATCCTCGACTACCACGGCGCGGAGCTTGCCGTCACGAGCGTAGCGCTCGGCGAGCTCCTCCATGCGCCAGGTGAGCTCGGGGAAGGGGAGCTTCTCGCGCAGACACTCGCAGAGCTTGATGCGGTAGTCCTGGGAGAGGTGGAAGACGCTTGCCGCCGAGTAGTCGTTCTCCTCTCCCTCCTTGTATGCCGTATCCCAGAAGATGTAGTGCCCGACGGCGCTGTTTCTGTGGCGCATATCGGATGCGTCGTAGCGTTCGGCGAACCACTCGCGCTTGAATATCGCCTCGCCCTCGTCCTTGACCCAAAGGCCCTCCAAAAGTTGCTGGCGGGTGATGTCGTCGAGGTTCTCTAAGGTCTTTTTGTACTGCTCGCGGTCAAGGTAGGGGTTGTCGTCAAGCCGGGCCGGGATGAAGGCCCTCTCCTTTGTGGGGCTCTTGACGAAGCGGCGGAACACCCAGTCGTGGCCTATGCCGCCGGGGTTCGAGGCGCACCGGACGCGCAGGGGCACGGAGGTGCCCTCGAGCCTCCTCAAGCGGGAAAGGAGGTAGAGGTACTGGTTCTCCGGTATCTGCGTGAGCTCGTCCACGAAGAGCCCCTGTATCTCCATGCCCTGGTAGCGGAAGTGGTCGCGCGCCGAGTCAAGGTAACCGAACGAGAGCGTCGCTCCCGAGGGGAAAGTCCAGCGCTTTTTCACGTCGTTCCAGACCGCGTCCGTAGGCCCGAGCCACTCGTGGGAGCGGTCCATGATCGCTCCCGGCAGAGCTAGGTCGGTGTAGGTCTTGCGGACTATGAGAGCCGAGTAGCCGGGCACGTTCGCGAACATCAGCGCCGCCATCAAGAGCCCGGAGGTCTTCCCCGGCCCGGCCGCGCCCCCGAAGAGGACCTCGCGCTCGGTGCGAAGCAAAAACCGAAGCTGTTTCTCGGTTGGCCTCTGGGGGATATAGGGGCTATTGAGTATCAGCTTCGCCGTCGCCCTCTCGTAGGGCGTCCAGCGCCTCGAAGTACTCTTCGAGGTCTTTTTCGGCGGCCTCTCTGTGCGTGTAGTCGCCACGCTCGGTAGCTTCTCCGTCTTCGAGCCTTCTCTTGTCCACCGCTATGCCCAACGCCGTCATCCACGCCTGCAGCTTGTGGGCGCTATCGACCGTGGGGAGTATCTCCCTGGCCTTCTGGAAACCTTCGTTTAAGAGCTCAAGGCGCTCGGCCTTCGCAAAGTCCAACCTCGCCGCCTCAGCTTTTTTGATCGCCGTTACGTCACTGGAAATCCCGGCAGCACGTGCGATCCGGCTTACGGTCTGCTTGCTGCGGCCAACTTCGCGCGCGGTCTTCCCCTGGCTCAGACCGCTCTTAAGGAGGCTTATTATCCTTTGGCGCTCTTCTTCGGTTACTTTTCTGAAGTTACCCAAATCTTCGTTATGCCTAAGAAGAGGAGGGACGGCGGCAGAGCCTTACGACTTTTCGCACGAGAGGGAAAGGGAGGGGAGCCCCGCCGCCGTCCGGATGTCTTTAGAGGTGCGCCCGCCCATATTTCTCCCCCGGGCGCACCCTATCCAGTATGCCATATAGGCTAGCATGCTCGTGCAAAACGTGCAAGAAGAGTTTTTTAGCTCGCGTCTTCTTTGGCCCAGGCGACGGCCCGCCAGACCTGCCAGTAGCTTACGCCACGCTCTTCTGATACGGCGCGGTAGGCTTCTCTCTCTGCCATACCGGAGAGGACCTTCTCGAGCCACGCCTCGGAGAGCGCGCGGTAGGCGTCTTCTTTTCTCCAGGTCCTCTTTCGCATGGCGTATGCGTGCATGCTGGGAAAACTCTCGTCTTTTCGGGGGATGCGGACGTGTATGCGGCGCTCGGGACCATACCCTGCGGCTATCTGGTGTGCGACTAGCAGGCAGAGCTTATCCAGTGCTGCCTTTTTGCGGGGGTCCTCTTCTATGGCCTTAACACCGGTAGGCTCGCGCAGGCAGTCGAAGAGGATGTCGCGAAAAGGTATGCCGCCGTAGGAGATGCCGGAGTGCATGAGCTCCTCAAGTAGCGGGGAGAGGATACGCGAGGCGTCGCGACCCTCTTCGTCTGAGAGGAAGGCGAGAAGGCGCGCGGAGACGGGAGGCCTCGAGGAGCCGCGCTCTTTGCGGGAGAGTGGTTTTTCTTCTCCCCGGCGACCTGGCTCTGCGAGAAGTGGCCAGATATCCAGGTAGCGCCTTGTGGCGCGGGCGTTGTGCTCTATGGTCTTCCTTCTCTCCCCCAAGTGTCCTCCCCTCTCTGGCCTTCAGCCCTTCCGCAGCCTGCCTTCGCGCTCCGGCCTCTCCCCTGCGGCAATGGCCGTTATCTCCGGCTCGTGGCGCGGCCACATGAGGTAGGTCTCCACGCCGGCCTCACGGAGCGCCTCGAGCCACGCGAGCTGGTTGGCGGTAGGACGGTTCCTGCCGACCTTGAGCTCCATGGCTACGAGCCTCTCTCCCTTCACGCACACCAGATCGGGAAAGCCGGCGTCAGAGCGCTTCGAGAACCAGGTGTGGTATGTGAGCCAGCCTGCGGCGCGGAATATGCCTTTCACGCGCGTGGTGAACTCTTTCTCGGAGATAGAGAAGTCGAGCTCGCGCAGGTACTCTTCGCGGGTGAGGTTCTGGCTCATATTAATGCCTTGCGCTGCCGCGGAGATACCGGCTCCAGAAGGCTCTCGGGGAAGAACGTAGGCTCAAAGAGCGAGGGCGCCTCGAGCCTTTCCCTCTCCCAAAGCAAGTCATCGTAGGTATCGTTCTCTTGCAAAAACCTCCCTACAGAAATACCCTCCCGAAACGCAGCCTCGAATACCCGCGCCTCGACATCCCCTACGTCGAAAAGAAGACGCAGGAGGTTCGCTTCGGCCTCGGAAAGCACGAACCATTCGCGGCGTTTGGTAACTCGGCGATGAGCCAGGAGGGTATGTAGCGTTGCCTCTACTCCCGGCGGATCGAAACAGGTAATCCAACCGATTAGCCGCCAATCGAAGCCCTCCTGGAACTCCTCCCTGATCGACAGAAGACGCTTTTCCGGGTGCTGAAGCGTCCAGCCTACCTTATGCCAGCCGGTGTTGGCGCATTCGAGCAGGTAGACGTATCCGTACTCGTGCCTGGCCCGATCCCGATACCCCTCATAAGAAAACGCCCGAGCCACTACTCCTCCCCCGTCATCTCCTTGATTTTCGCCGCAAGCTCGTTGAAGGTCACAGCGCGGCCACAAGACTCCCAGGCCGGATCGTCGCCGTTACGCACGAGGCGAACCACGACCACCGCCCGCTCGAAAGTGTCGAGGCCGGTCTGCTTCCAGAGCTCCCCATAGACCTTCGCCCCTTCCGAATACCCGGAAGAATCCGGGTCGGGCAGCTTCACGTAGCCCTGCTCATAAAGCTCCGGGCCGCCTTCGCGGACATGTCCTTCCTGGTTGACCCACCAGCTCACCGCCCACTCCTCCCCTCCAGCGCCCCGGTGACGTCTGAGAGCATCATGCAAAAGTTCGCGACGTCCGCGCACTCCTCCCGCACGGCATCGGGGTCCGGCTCTCCTTCTTTCGCGTACATGGCCTCCTCCAGCTCCTGGACCTCCTCACAGAGCCGCGCGAACAGCCACAAGGGGCTCTCTCCCTTCCAGCCGCCTTTATGCGCGTTCGCATCCAGCTTGCGGGCCATCGCGGCGGCAAACGCCGAGAGCTCTTCTCTTCCGCGCCGCCCTACTCGAGGTTCTAAGAGAGTCTGTTTTGGGAGGAGGTCGTAGACCTCCGCATCTAGAGCCCGCGCGATTTTTATCAACGTCGCAGAGTTCGGACTCCGCTTACCTGCTTCGATTCGGCTGATTGCCGAGACAGATATGTCTGCTGCCGCGGCGAGCTTTGTTTGACTAAAGCCCTTCGCCTCCCGGCGGCGGCGTATTTCGCGTCCTAGCTTACTCATTCTGCCTCCTCGTACACGAGCCCTTCCATCTCTCCTCTTAATCGCACACCGATGAAATGTGTGTAAGCCGGTGGGATTGCCTGCGAGAGCTCCTCGCGTGTCATCCACGGTATCTGCATCACCTCCCGCCAGCAGCCAACCCCGTGGTAAACGTGCCCGCCGTGACCGAAGACGCTGACGACCGGTCCGCTATGGTCGCATGGAGGCACCAGCAGCAACCGTGGCGTGTCGAACTCAAACAACCGGTGGCGCACCAGCCGTCCGTGCCTGCAGCGAAGCCCAAAGTGCGAACCGCAAAGGACCAAATCAGGCCGCATGGGCGCGCCGGGGACATTCTCGATAACCCACGGCCTGCCTGTCTCAAGCAGAAGCTCGCGGGTTGGGCTCAGGAGGTCCGGATGCCGGGATCCGTGAATATGGCGCGCAGGGGTGAACGCCTGGCAGGGCGGCGAGGCGTGGATGAAGTCGTACTCGTGGCCGTGCTCGTGCACGTATTCGAGAGCGTCCGCCATGATGAATTCCTCGCCCACGTAGCGCGGTTGCGGACGGATATCCACACCGGTCATGCGGAAGCCCGCAAGCTGGTAGCCGCGGGTAGCACCGCCTGCACCCGAAAACAAGTCCAACCCCCGCAGTTGGCGGCTCATCTCGCCGCCTTTCTTACTGCGTGATGTCTGTACCCTCGATTCGGCCGGTAAGCGTTAGTTCGTAGTGATGATTGGCGCAGAGGATACGAAACTGATCCCTGTGCCTGCTTACGTAGGCGTAATGGCGCGGATGCCGATAGCGGAACTCCCTGGTCGTGGGAATGAAATCGACGTGGAGCCAGTTGGGATTTCGAACGCCGCACACTGTGCAAGCACCGCCGAGCAACTCGATGATTCGTAGTCGCTCCGAGCGATGCTTCTCTGTCCAGACGCCCGGATTCCTGGCTTTGCGCGCCTGGTTGTATTTCCTCATGGCCTCGGGATTTTCCGTCTGCCAGCCCTTGATGCTCTTGGCATTGTGGCGTTTGGCGCATTGCTTCGAACAATGCTGCCGATTTGCATCTGCTCTGGTGCGAACCTCGAATACGGCTCCACACTCCCGGCAGGCCCGTTTCTTGGGCCAACCTCGAGCATGCCGTTGAGCACAGAGCGGCGAGCAGAATTTCTTCGTACGCCGCTGCGCTTCGACCTCTACGCCGCAATATGCACAGCGTATTAGCACTGCTAGATTTTACCACAATGGCGCCGCAGAAGAGGTCCAAGCCCCGCGGAGAGTCAGCCATCCCGCCCCCTCTCCTCCTCGTACACGAGTCCTTCCTTTCTCTCGGATTCTGCGAACGACACCGGCCACCTCCTGAGCGACACCTTCATGGCCGGATTGGCGCGGCGGAAGTCCCGGAGGCGTCTTTTCGCCTCGAGCTCGGAGTTACAGGCGAATATCTGCTCGCAGTGGAGGTTCTGGTTCCGGCGGCCGGAGGTCCTTACTATGCACCAGGAGCGCCGCACTAGAAGAGCCTCCCCTCTAGCGCCTCAGCCGCAGCCGGGTTCAGCCAGAGGACCTCGGTGCGCCTTCTGCCCTTCTCGGCGAGGGCCTCGCGGCTGGTGCTGTGCCAGTGCGAGAGCCGCTCTTCGTAGAGCGGGTGCGGGTAGCCTGAGAGGAGGACGGGCCCGGGGTGGGCGTCGAGGAGGCCGAGCAACCTTGCGTGGTCGGCTGCTGTCATCTCGTGGCGGTAGTAGCCGGGCCGGGAGTCGAGTAGGTACGGGGGGTCGATGAAAAAGAGCGTCCTCTCGGCCGCCTCGCTCCTCGAGTAGGCGGCGATGACCTCTTCGGCCGGACGGCACTCGATGTAGACGCCAGAGAGACGCTCTGCGGCAGCCTGGATTCTCTGTGGCACCGTAAGCCAATCACCGCATGCCGGACGGCCTCTCACGTCGGATATTTCGTAGCGCCAGCCGCTTCTCCCCCCGACCTTCAGAGCGTGAGCCTGCCACGAGCGCACTAAAAACCGGCGCGCGTCCTCGAGGGGGTCTTCGGAGCGCTCGTAGCTGGCGAGGTACTCGGTGCGGGAGTAGGGCGTGAGCCTCACCGCCCGCTCGAGCTCGTCCGGGCGCTCCCGAAGGACGCGGAAGAGGTTCACCACGCGGTCGTCGAGGTCGTTTACGAGCTCTACGCGGGAGCGGGGCTTCCGGAAGAGGACTGCTCCCGAGCCGAAGAACGGCTCCACATACACCGTGTGGGGAGGCATATGGGAGACTATCCAGGAGGCGAGGGTCCATTTCGCGCCTGGGTACTTGAGCACCGGCGCCGGGCGGGAGGTGGGGGCTCTCATGCCTCTCTCTCCTGCTGCGCCGTCCAGGCCAGCATCGCCGCGGCCACCGAGAGGATGGCGGCCTGGCGTATCGGGGGTGGCATCTCGGAGAATCGGAAAGGCGAGCCGTACTCCTCGACTCGGATATCTCCCTGGAGTTGTCTCTCCCTTGCTGCCATGAGAGCCGCCCAGCTCTCCAGGCCTTCGATATCCTCCGCCGCCTCCCTTATCGCTCTCTCGGCCTCCTCCGGCGAGTGGTATGAGCGTCTTAGCTCCAGGCGGATATGGCGGCCGGCCTGGGCGAGCATCCTGCCTCCTTCCGCCCGCTCCATCAGGCCACCTTCTCCCTCACCGCCCGGCGTGCCACCGAGCGCAATCGTTCGAGGTTGCGCCAGCGCTCCTCTTCGTCCCCGCCGATACGAGCCAGGATTTTGAACGGCGGCTCCTCGGCGGACGTGAAGTCCCACCTCTCGGCCACCGGAGCGTAGCGGCAGAGGTATGCGTGGTTGCGGATAGCCTCGATAGCCTCAGGCGGCGAGGGAGGAAACTCCGGTGACGGAGCAGCCCTTTCCGCGGCAGCCGGAGTTCTCTTTTCCCGGCGTGCTATCTCGAGTGCGTCCACGAACGGTATCCAGCGTTTCTTGCCTTCGTAGTAGCCTTCTCCCTCCCCACAGGCGTGGCGTACCTGGACGCGTAGAGCCTCGTCCAGCTCCTTAGCCTCGTATCCTTCGGCGAAGTGAGCTGCGTAGATATCTCCGTTTCGCCGCTTGAATGGCTCGTCTGGCACCGCTGGTTTTTTGCCCTTCTCCCTGGCCTCGTTGTAGAAGTCCATGAGGCGCCCTATGGCGTACTGTTTTGGACTCATGACCTTCTTTTCCGGCGCAGGCGGCGGTGAAATCGCCGCCTCGCCGGACTGTAAGTCCGAATCTCTGTTGTTAGTCTCTGGTAGTCTCTGGTAACGCTCCCAACTTTTGTCCGGTCCCAGATCCGTACTTTTTTCCGGTCGCTCAGTACTTTTTTCCGGTGGGTCTAGGGTCTGCGTACTTTTTTCCGGTGGGTCTTCCGAGCCGCCAACGAGCTCCTCCAGTGCCTCGTAGTTGATCGTGTACCAGAGCGTCTTGTCCGAGCGATGCTGGTTGTAGCTGCTCGTGGTCTCTATCAGGCCAGCCTTGCGCAGCTGGGCGACTATCTTGCGAATGGCCTCAGGCGACCAGAAGGGGAACTGCTCGTGCCACTCCTGTGCGGTGTTGTATATCCAGCGGCGGCCGTCGCGCTCGTGGGCGCCGGGCCTCTTAAGCCAGTAGTGAAGCTGCTGCAGAAACACGGCGCGGTTAAGTCCTATCTTCGCCGCCAGAGAAGGCAAAACCTGAAGCGGGACCTCGTCTATGAGGAGCTGGCTTGTTTTCTTAGGCGTGCTCATGAGAAGTCCTCCTCCTCGAATCTCCTTTCCCAGTAGCCCAGGTAGAGCTCTTCGTCTGGGATCTCGCCACAAGGGGACTCTTTATGGTCCGCAGTAGCAGACCAGCGGACCGCCATTGCGTCCGATATCGCCTCGAGCACAACCTCTATCGGGACTGCTACGCTTACGGTGACGTATCCACGGTTTAAGGCTTCGACCTTGCGGTAGGTGCCAACCCACCGTCTGTGGTGCTCCCTCCAGGCGCGCCGGAGCAATTGGAAGGGCAACAGGTAGCATGTCCTGCTTGGGACGAACGCGTATGCTATGTAGTCGCAGGTGAGGTCTTTGGCTACCCAACCCGGTATCTGTCTTTTGCGGTCGCTCCAGTACTCGAGGCAAAAATCCGGATAGTCGCGCTCCCTGACCTTTTCGTCTACCGAGAGCACCGTCCCGTCTGCCAGGATTAGCCTGCGGTCTATTCCCGCGCGCTGTGCCCAGCCGTCTTGCCTGACACTCACCATCTCCTGGAGGTTGTGAAACGCTCTCTCGTAAACCTCGCGCCACCACGGTGCATCCTCGTATGCATGCGACCTCTTCAGACTCTCCTCGAAGTCATGGACCATCAGGCCGCACTCCCGTCTTCTATCTCGTTGCCCCACGCGTCCCAGCCCTCCCGCGGGCGGCGGCAGAAGAGCTCTACCTTCGTCGCGTGCGGATACATGCGCTCCAGAAGCTCGTAAACTACCTCTGGCTTGGCGGAGTGTTCGAGCCGTGGGGACTCTATGACCGAGTCTGGCCTGTTGTGCGGCTCCGGCACGGGCGGATTGCCCCGCTTGCCGACGAGCAGCAGCTCGTGCCGCTGGCGTGCGTAGTAGCCCATGCCGATCTTATCTTTGACCCAGACAAGCGAGGTCCGGTACTCGAAGCCCCAGGCACGCATGACTTCTAAAGACTGGTCGAGCTTAGGGCTAGTGGCCCAAAGAAAGAGCGTAGCGTCCTCTGCGGCGGGGACCTTAAGATCCTTTATCTCCTGTAGGCTCATGGTCGGGTAATGGTTCTCTATTCGCCGAGAGTCCGTACGAGCATGCTCGTAGCGCCATGGGGGGTCCGCATAGATCAGCTCGTAGCGTCTCGCGGGCAGAGGCATATCCCGCAAGGCACGCCGCTTCTCTTCACGCTCGGCTTCGCGCCTCCGTGCCGCTGTCTCGCGCTTCATGCGCTCGTACGCGTCGAATGTGGTCTTCTCCTCGCCAGAGAGCACACGCTCTGCGACTTCCGCGGCCACCTCGTCGCCGCGCTTATTTGAGATATCGGCGAGGTGGTTTAGCTGGGTGGTGCTGTTTAGAAACTGCCGGTGCTTCTCGTCGGTGGGGTCTGCCATGTCGAGTACGGAGCGCGTCTTCTCCCCGAGGGAGCGGCCTATCTTCACCCGCCCCTGCCACGTCCTCTCCGACATGCCGGCTTCTTTTGCTATGTCTGCGGTGGTAGGAAACGAACCCGCAACGGTTGCGGGTTCGTTTTTCGACGCGTTCTTGTTGCCTGCCTGTGCCCCGCGCTTAGCCCTCTGCCCCAGGGCCGCCAAGACCCGCTCGCGCTCTTCGGCGTGCTTTGCCTGCTCGTAGGTGGTGAGATCGAGCCGCTTGAGGTTCTCGTCTATCTCAAGCAGACGGTTCTTTAGCTCGTCGTCCTCCACGACGAAAGCGGGTATGGTCTTCCAACCGAGCGACTTTGCGGCCTCGAGCCTGTGCCTGCCGCTGACCAAAACACCTGACTCGGTAACCGTGATCGGGTGCAAAAGTCCGATCTTGGCCATGCTCTCTGCGAGCGGGGTAAAGTCGCGCTCTGCCCGCAGCCTATCTTGGGGGACGGTTATCTTGGCTACCGGGGCTTGCACCACCTCACCCACGAGAGACCTCGTACTTCCTCGCGAATGCGTCGAGCATCCTCATTTGCTCCTCCTTCTCCAGGTCCCGAACTGCGTAGTAGAAGGCGGCGACACGCGCCACGGGCCTACCCACCAGCTTCTCGAAGTTCTCCGCCGACTCCTCTTCCGAGAACCTGAGACGCCGCAGGAGGACGTGGGAGGCGAGCGCGGCCGAGGCCGGGACCATGAAGTCCTCCGAAGGGTTGCGCAAGAGGTCCTGCCGGAGCGCTGGGTCGAGCTTCGTGATATGCACCCAGGCCGTCCACGCCCTCCTGTGCTTTTCGGTGAGCGGGAGCCCGGTTCTCATGAAGCCCTCCGGTACGCCTTTTTGGCGAGGCAGTAGCCGCAGCGGCGTGCCCACTTCGGCATGACCCTCCTCTCGCCGCACACCGGGCACAGCCTGAGCGTCCACGTCCCGCTCTTCTTTGGTCCCCACACGGGCTCTCTACGCCTCGGCATGCAAAGACACCTCCTCGAGCTCGCGGAGGGCGCTATCGAGCCTCTCTCGCGTCTCTTTGGTCGGGGCGTGCGCCGCGTCCTCCCTCTCTGCGTTTGCCACGGTCGAGAGCGTGAGGCCTGCACGCGCGGCGAGCTCCCGGCGCGTGAGAGAGAGCGCACGCCTTCTCTCCCTTAAGGCCCGCCCCTGGGTGCGAGAGAGAAAGTCGAGCTCGGCAAGGAGCCTTCTCTCCTCTTCCTCCCGCTGGTGGACCGAGCAGAAAGGCTCGGGGTTATAGGCGGAGAGCTTTGTGTCGCAGCCTTCCTTCTTGCAGACCCTCGGCCCGTTTTTCTTCTTCTCCTCGTAGAGCCTTCTGAACTTCCGGCCCCTCCTCGAGTCGTCGTCGGAGTTCCGCACCCGCTCGCGGTAGAGCCGGTTCGTACACTCGCGGCAGCGGCTCTTCAGGTAGAGCCCTTCGCCTGTCCTCTCGAACGAAGAGAGCGCGAGCCACAGCCCGCAAGAGGTACACCTCTGCTGTACCACCTCCCCAGCCGGCGTCCGGATGGTGCGCCTCTCTTGGCTCTCCCCGGCACTCATGAGCGCCTCCAGAGCTCTTCCAGAGAGAGGTACTCTTCCTCCTTCTGTCGCTCGAGCTCGCTCGCGCGGCCTGAGGCCTCCAGGCAGCCGAGCACGAGTAGTGTTGCCGGCACGCAGAAGAGCGCGATGAGTGTAATGAGGGGGAAGATCAACTCTTCTCCTCCTTTCGGGACTTTTCGTAGTGCTCCCAGGCGAGAGCCTCGACCTTCTCCGGTGCGGCCCCATGACGGCTCCAGGTAAAGACCACGTCTCCCCACGGCGCTAGAAGCTGGATCACCTCAGGGTCTGCGAGCAAAATGCGGTATCCGGGTGGGAGGTGGGGATCTTTCCTGAAGCTCACCTCTCCCCCCTCCCGAAGACCCCGGCCACGAGCTCCGTGCTCACCGCCTTTCACCTTCAGGAACACAGAGGACGCGTACCCTGCCGGTGCCGCCGCACGCCGGGCACACGGGAAACCGGGCCAATATGACCCCAGAACCACGACAGCCGAAACACTTCATCCCCCTACCGGCAGCCACCATACGCCGCCTTCTCATAATTCCTCCCTCAGCTCCTCGACCTCCGCCTTGAACATCCGCTCCGTAGCCGCGAGCTCCTCGAGCATGCTCATCCCCCACCTTCTGCGATCTCGGCGAGCCTGACTCTCCCCCAGTCCGTGAGCGAAAGCCTGGCGACGCTCTCCCACCACAACCGTGCAATCCGCGCCGAGCCAGTGGTGCGCACCGAGTACGACGGCGACCCAGCCGAAAGCGCGAGCATCTGAAAGAAGTGCCCCTCTGGGCACCACATAAGGAGGCAGAACGTATCTCCCGAGAGCTCAGGCACCTTCGCCACGGCCGCTTCCACGACCTCCGGGGATGGAAGGGCGGCCATCACGCCGCCCCCTCGAAGCACTCATCGCAAAGGAGATCCCCTTCGAAATAGGAGAGAGGGAGATCTCCCGCCCACCTCGGGTCACCCGCCACGACCTCGTGCAGGTCGCGGTGCCGAAAGCGGTTCCCGCACCCGGCACACTCGGCCGTGGTGCCAAGCACAAAACCGACGGCGATTATGTGCTTGCACCGGTACCCGGCGTCGTCCCGGTGCCGGTACTGGTAGTCGGGGCAGGTGCACTCCTGCGACCTGTAGTCGACGCGGTAGGTGCCGCCCGAGGAGCTAGGCACCTCCCAGATCCCGCCCCCGAGCGCCCGAAAATCCGCCATCCGCTCCCGCGCCAGATCCACACCGGCGAGAAGGCGGGGATGCCGCTCCCGAAGCGTTTCCCGCGAGACGTGCTCCTCCACGTTCCCCTGAACCGATATACTCTTCACTGATCCGGAAGCCTCCTTTCCGGGTCCGTGCTCCGGGCTGGTGGTGCAGCGCCGGAGCTTTTTTACTTCCGTTATACTTTATCACGTAACGTGATTAAAGTAAAGAGGGTTCGCGGTGCGTTATGTGTTATTTCTTTAGCGTGATATAAGATAATGAAAGCCATTGACCAACTTCACATAAGAGGTTATCAACATGATTGTGGCGGAGAGAAGGTCCAGGCGGGAGATGACCGAGTTTGGCAAGACGCTGAACAAGCTCATGGTCAACCATGAGGTGTTCGGTGGATGGCAGGAGCTGCGCCGAAGGCTGGACGCCGTGGGCTACCATATAGGGCAATCCCGGCTCTCGCAGTATCTCTACGGAGATAGGAACCCACAGGATCCGCAGAAATTATTCGACGCAATCTCTGCCGCCCTAGGGCTTACTGAAGAGGAAGAGATGCGCCTTGCGTATTCCTTCGCCTACCCAAAGTCCGGCCGGTCCAGAGGCGGGCTCTCCCAGGAAACCATTGACAAAGCTCGCAGGTTTGAGGGTAAGATAAGAAGCGAGCAGCAGGAGGATAAAGGGGAGAGCTCGCGTGGAGCTAAGGGTCGAGGAGTTTGATGTAGGTCCCAGCGCAGATGGTTATTTTTTTGTTGATCACTCAGATGATCTTGCGGCTCTGGCGGTAAATCCTGAGCTTCCATCTTTTGTAAAGCGCTCGTGCGAGATACAAGCGCACGGGCACCTCAAGAAGCGTCCCCCGAAAGGCGGACGGCGATTCATCGTCGAGGTAGAGGAGCCAGAAGACCTCGACCCTAACGCCATCCTAGCAATCCGCTCTGTGATCGAAGACCTCCAGCCCGGCTGGGTGGAGGAGGTCAAAGAGGCGTGCAGGCTCGCCAATCACCCGCGAGTCATTGCAGGCTGGTGCGAACTCTCCCTCTCGGTCGTGGTCGCGATAATCGAGAACCTTAAAGCTAGAGGGGAACTGCCTGAAGACTAGCCCCGGAAATTGGCTATGATCCGCTCCTCCCTTTCTGAGAACTTCCTCTGTCCATAGGCATAGGCCCACGCCAGGCGGCGTCTCTCCTCCTTAGTTAACCGCAGAAGCTCCGAGACGCAGGCCATGAACAACGGATCGACATTGCGTTCACCATTGAGGAGGTAGCTCAACCGGGGCTGGCTAATCTTGTACCCACCCTTGTTTAGAAGGCGCAGCAGGTCTTGCCTTCGCTCAATCCCTCTCGTAAGCATAAGGCTATAAAGAGTGCGGCCAAACTCGGACATTTGCTGGGTTCCCTGCCTACTCTCAGTGAGCATCGACCTAGCCTTTCTGTCGCCGCTATCTGATTTGCGTGGATTATTTTATCACATCACGTGATTTTTACTTACGTTTGTGTTATACTGCGCCGCATGAGCCGGGAGACCGACAGCATCCCTCTCCTCCTTTCCCTTTCCCTACCTTCCGTGAGGGCCGGTGGCCTCCCGGCTCCCCCCTCCGAGAGAAAACGTAGGCCGAGCGTCATACGGCAGTACGACTACTCCGAGGAGCACTGCCTTGAGGCGCTAGAAGTCCTCCTCACTTTTCAGCGCAAAGAACAGTAGACAAGAGAAAACTTAAGGCTCACATTTGTGGATACCTTCTCGAACTGGCAGGGATTTGGCATGATCGCCATCGCATCCAACGGGAGAAAGAGATGATAGAGAGCATCTACCAGATCGGGCGCGCATTGCTCGAGGAGAGCGGTGGAGGACGGCGGGCGGTCCTGGAATCGCTCGCCGCAGCACCCCCACGGGACAGAAAAGACGAATCATACGTCGCCATCCTGAAGCTGGACTCCCGGAGGCTCTCGCTAGATGTCGAGCTTCGAGAGCTGGACAGCCAGAAGAACACCGCCGCGAGGTACCTGTGGCTCGGCAACGCCCCAGGCAACGACCCGCAGGACCGTCTCACCTTGGACAACCTGGGTTATCTCGTCTCCCAGACCATCCCTAACCTGCTCGGCGAAGGGAGGATAGATCCAAAGAGCGATCTGTACTCAAAGCTGAAGAACCTCCGGGAGAAGCTCTACATCGACCTCGGAGAGCCGGGAGAGCTCGGCATAAAAGGAGGCGGCACCTACCAGCGCAACCGGCGGCTCTGGGATCTCGGCAGGCTCGGCATCCCGGGTCCCTCCCGTGAAGACCTGAGAGATGAGATAAGGGGCGGCACGAACCCCAAGAACATCCCCCAGAGGGTGGTGAAGGCGCTGCGAGACCACTTCCCGGAGATCCCTGAGAGGGGCGTGCTCTTCACGCTCGAGCTCGACGGCGATCTTCTCGTGGACGATCCAGCCTACCACACGTACCTGGAGCGCAGGTTCGTGGATAGCGCCTTCACCGGGAATCAGACGGGACGCTGCCACCTGAGCGGCGAGTACGGCCCGGTCACAACAGACATGACGCGCTTCAGGTTCAAGTACTACATAACGGACAAGTTGGGCTTCGCCTCCGGAGCCACGAAGAAGGGTTTCACCTCCAACTTCGCGCTCTCGAAAGAAGCGTACCGGGCGCTGCTCGTCGGGGAGAGGTTCGTGGGAAGGGAGCTCGGCTTCAGCTTCGCCGGGGCGAGGGGGTACATGATCCCGGACCTCTACACCGTGGAGATCCCGCGCGGGTTCCCGGAGGCACTCGTGCGCACGCTCAGGAGCATCCGCAACAGGACGCTCTTCGACATCGGGAGGGTGCAGGCCGGGGAGCTGGACGAGGAGCTCGAAGAGTTCAGAGAAGAACACCTTGCGAGCGGGTACATGATCAACCTGCTCTTCTACAAACAGAAGCAGGCCAAGTTCGAGGTCCTTAGGCTCATCCAGGACATTCCGTCCTACCGCCTGGAGGAGCTGCGCGCGCAGGGGTTCGAGACGGGGCGGCTGTGGGAGGAGCTCTACGGAGACGAGGCGAGAGACCTCACCCTACAGCAGATCTACTACCTCATCCCAGTACGAAAAGTCCGCAAGCCTGATGGGAAAGTCGAATACTTGAACAAGAAGATCCTGGCCTTCTACCACACCCTCATCTCCGGCGGCCTCATAGACCGCAAGGAGCTCACGGACGGCTTCATGGAGCTGGCGCGGGCCTATCGCTTCGGCAACACGGGATCGTACCAGGTGAGCGCCCCAAAGGAAGGCATGGAAGACCTCACCCTCGTCCGCTATCTCGCGCAGACCAACCTGTTGCTCGCGTTCTTGCGGGATCTCGACCAGCTGAAGGAGGAAGAAGTGTCGCAAGAGTACCTGGAGAGGCTCTCCCTCGACGAAGTGGAGAAGGAGTACCTGAAGAGGCTCGGCTACGACGAGCAGCAGGCGGCCCTGTACCTGCTCGGCGCTCTGGTCGCCGAGATCGCGAACGCCCAGTGGCGGCTCGGTCCCGAGGGCCGGGGTGGGGAGAAGACGATCCTGAACAAGATCAACTACCAGGGCATGACCCTCCCCCGCGTCCAGCGCCTGGCCACCGAGCTCTTCGACAAGCTCCGCCAGTACCGCTACACCGACCGCTCCGGCGAGCGCCGACCGCTCCTGCAGGGCCGCAACGAGGCCATCTTCGCCCAGGCGCAGGAGCTCCTGACCAGAAACCAGCGAGGGTGGCGTCTCACCCCCTCAGAGAACGTCTACTACCTGCTGAGCGGTTACTCGCACCGTACCTTCAGGGCGATGACCGCGAGAGAGAAGCAGCCCGCCTAGAAGAGAGAAAGGAGAGAAGGCTTGGCCATCCACGACGGAGACATCCTCTACCTCTACGACGCTAAGCTCACCAACCCAAACGGCGACCCGGACGACGAGAACCGCCCGCGCATGGACGAAGCAACCGGGCGCAACCTCGTCTCCGACGTCAGGCTCAAGCGCTACCTCAGGGACTACTGGCTCGACGCCGGGGAGGACATCTGGGTCAGGCGCACCGAGCAGGACGAGACGACCAGCTCCAAGCAGCGCATGAGCGTGCTGCTTTCGGACTACAACCAGGAGAACGGAGCGAACCTCACCGAGAGACAGGCGCGCCAGAGCCGGGAGTTCAAGGACTGGCTTCTCAGAAGGCTGCGAGACGTGCGGCTCTTCGGGGCGACGATGCCGATGGAGAACACCTCGGTCACCTTCACCGGCCCGGTGCAGTTCAGCTGGGGATACTCGCTGCACCGGGTCGAGATTAACAACTCCGCCACCATCTCGAGCCACTTCGCGGGCAGAGAGAACGAGTACGGCACCTTCGGCAAGGACTGGCGGGTGCACTACTCGCTGCTCGCTTTCTACGGCATCGTGAGCAAGAGCCGCGCCCGACACACCGGGCTCACCGACGAGGATCTCACCGCGCTCGACGAGGCGATGGTGAGGGCCATCCCGCAGCAGGCGACGACGAGGAGCAAGATCGGGCAGACCCCGCGGCTCTACCTGCGCGTCGAGTACGAGGACGACTCTGCTCTACGGCTCGGGGACGTGCGCGAGGACCTCGCCCTCGACCCCAAAGACGGCAAAACCACAGACACCCTGCGCGACATCCGGGACTTCTCGATAGGCTTCGATCGGGTGCTGGAGAGAGTGAGGGCGGTCGAGGGCTCCATCGGAAGAGCCCGTCTCTGGAGCCACCCGGAACTCGGGAACGCCTTCGAGCGCGGCCTGCGGGAGATACTCGACGATCGGCTGGAGACCCTCTAGGCGATGCCGCAAAACACACTCATCGTCTTCGACCTCTGCGGGGCGTACGGTATGTTCCGCAAGTTCTACACCAACTCCTCCTCGCTCTCATATCCCTTCCCGCCCCGCACGACCGTCGCGGGGCTCATCGCCGGGATGATGGGCTACGAGCGCGACGCGTATGCTGAAGACCTCGGCCTCGGCCGCTGTCATATAGCGCTCTCCGTGCGGGTGCCGGTGCGGCGGGTGATGCAGCAGGTCAACTACCTGATGACCGAGGGCCACGTCTGGCAGAAGGGAGCCGGCGGCTTCGACGGGAGCAGGGGGCCAATACAGGTGCCGGTGGAGTGGGTCTTCCCGGAGGTGGGCTACAGAGAGCTCCGCTACCGCATCTACGTGACGCATGAGGACCGGGGGTGGCTCGAACGTCTCGGAGAGGTTCTGGAAGGCGGCACTCCCGTCTATCCGCCCTACCTGGGAATGACCGAGTGTCCGGGCCGGGTGGAGCACGTGAGGAGCACGGAGGACTGGAGCCTCGGAAGGCGGGAAGAGGAGCTCCCCATCAGTACCGTGCTCCCGGCCTCCGCGCTCTCAGGCCCGCCTCGCCTGGAGGAGGGAACCCAGATCGTCAAGGAGCGCACCCCGCTCTCCCTTGACGAAAGTCGGCGGCTAATCGCCGCGGGCGATCTCCTTTACAACCGTGCGGGTCCGCACATAACCGCCCGGCTGGAGAGCGAGGTCTTCGAGGTCTCCTACTCGGGGATCCGCGAGTACGGGGTGTTCATGCGATGAGGTTCCTGGCGCGTCCGGCGCGGGGAGGGAGATCGGAGGAGCTCCTGAAAGACCACCTCGCGGCGGTAGCCCGGATGGCGGAGAGAAAAGTGCTCACGCTCCCTATCTCGGGCCGAGCGCACCTCGCCGCTCTCGCCCGGCTCTGCGGGCTCACCCACGACTTCGGCAAGTACACGACCTACTTTCAGGAGAAGCTTCCACCGCTGGAGAAGAAGCCCCCCAGAGAAGAGTACTCCCACCACTCCTTCGTCTCCGCGCTCCTTGGGGCGTTCGTCGCTAAAAGCCGGCATCCTGAGGATGTCGAAGCCCCGCTTCTCGTCTACCTCGCGATCCACCGCCACCACGGCCACCTCGTGACCCCGCAGGAGGTGCTGCCCCGCAAGGAGGACCTGAGAGACGCCCCGACCTTCGCGGGTCTTTCGTCGGGTCTCCGCAGAGAGCTCGCCGCCGTCGAGGCTCAGCTAGAAGACATGCGCGGGGCGCACAGGGAGCAGATAGTCTCCGAGCTGGCAGAGCTTGGGGTTCCGGAAGCAGAAGAGTTTCTATCGCTAGAGAGCTGGTGGAAACTCTTGCCGGAGATGCGCAGGTCGTGCCGGAGGCTTCTCAAAGGAGGAGATCCGGAGGCAACCCGTCGCTACTGGCGGCTGCTCCTCCTCTTCTCCGCGCTCATAGACGCCGACAAGCACGTCTCGGCAGCGGCCGCCGGAGAGCCCTCCCGCCACTCCATCCCACCCTCGCTGGTGGAAGATCACGTGCGAAGCCTGAAGGATCACGAGGCGCCCGGATCTCCCAACGCGCGGCGGCTCGCCGGGATGCGGGATGAGATCCGCGAGGAGTGCGCCCGGAGGATCGAGGAGAGACCGCTCGATGAGCTCTACCCGGCCATTCTCAGCCTCACCGCGCCCACCGGCTCGGGGAAGACGCTCGCCGCGCTGGAGACGGCGCTCAGGCTCAGGGAGCGCATCCGGAAGGAGACCGGGCATCTGCCGCGCGTCATCTACGCCCTCCCCTTCGTGAACATCATCGAGCAGAACGCCGATGTGATCGAGAGCGTGCTGCGCCGGTGTCCGGGCTTCGACGCTTCTCCCTATGACCACCTCCTGAGAAGCCACCACCTCGCCCCGCTCACCGGAGACGAGAACGAAGAAGAAGCGGTGGAAGACAAGCTCCTCTCCACGGAGGCGTGGGAGCCGGAGATCGTGGTGACCACCTTCGTCTCGCTCTTCGAGAGCCTGCTCACGAACCGCAACCGGCCGCTCAAGCGGCTGCACAACGTCGCCGGGAGCATCCTGGTGCTGGACGAGGTGCAGAGCATACCCTACGAGCAGTGGAGGCTCGTGGGGCACGTCCTCACGACGCTCGTGAGCGACCTCGGTTGCACCGTGATCCAGATGACTGCGACCCGCCCCCACATCCTTCCCGGTGCCAAAGAGCTGCTAAAGAACCCCGAGCAAAACTTCGCCGGGCTCTCCCGGACGCGCCTCGTTCCCCACCGGAACGTGCGGACCATCGAGGAACTCGCGGACTTCATCGAGGACATTAAATCCCCAAACCGCTCTCTGCTCGTGGTGCTGAACACCATCTCGAGCTCCATAGAGCTCTACCGGATGCTGAAAGAACGCCTCGACCTCTCTCCATACCGGGAGTACGGCAGGGAGGGAGCGGACGCCTCCATCTTCTACCTCTCGACCAACATTACCCCCTGGCAGCGTTCGCGGCGGGTGCGGCTGCTCAAGAGGTGCATGAGACGGGGCGCGAAGCCGCTCGTCGTCTCCACGCAGGTGGTCGAGGCCGGGGTGGATCTCGACTTCGACGAGGTCATAAGAGACCAGGGACCGCTTGATTCCATCGTGCAGGTGGCCGGGCGATGCAACCGGAGCGGCGATATCCCCACCCCAGCTCCGGTGTACGTCGTCTTTCTGGAGAACGAGAACTCGCGTCCCTTCGCCGAGATGGTCTACGGACGGGTGCTCCCCCTCATCTCCCGCGAGATGCTGCAAGAAGAGGTTGGGGAGCCGGAGCTCCACGCTCTCGTCGAGCGCTACTTCGCCACTGTGGAGGAACGCAAGAGCGACGACTTCTCGATCGAATACATCGCCGCCGTAAGGGAGCTCGAGTTCGACCGCCGGGAGGGTGAGCACATCACCATAAGCCGCTACCGCTTCATACAGGAGGAGCTCGCGACCATGCCGATGCTCGTGGAGATGAACGAGAGAGCCGCGGAGGCCGTAGAGAGCCTTGCGAGCCTCTACCGTGAGAAAGAGAAGAACCGCACCAGGATCCGGCGCGCCTACCGGGAGGTTGCACCGTTCACCGTAACCCCCACCGTGAACCGGCTGCGCAAGAACTTCCCCCCACAGCACCCCGAGATCCCGGAACACTTCTACCTCTCGCTCGACGAGATCCGCTCGAGCGGCTCGACGTTCTACGACATTGAGACGGGATACAAGTGGGGCGAAGACGAGGCGATGCTGCTTTGAGCATCACGGGCACGCTCGTTCAGTCTTACGCGGTCTGCCCCCGGCAGGCGTGGCTGATGGCGCGTCAGATGGAGCCCGAGAGGGAGTTCGAGCTGCTGGTGGAGGGGAGGCTCAACCAGCTCGAGCACTACGAGAGGTCGATGAAGGAGATCGAGCTGCCGGGGATCAAACTCGACCGCGTGCGGCGCGAAGGAGGCCGGCTCGTTCTCTCCGAGGTGAAGAAGTCCACCCGTTACCTGCCTGCGGCGCGGCTGCAGGTCGGCTACTACCTGCTGCGGCTGCGGGAGGAAGGGATCGAGGCCAGCGGCGAGATCCTGGTGCCCAAAGAGCGGTTCCGCGAGGAAGTCGAACTTACACCGCAACTCGAAGAAGACGTGCGCGAGACGGTAAAGAAGCTGGAGCAGTTGCTGGTGCGTCCGCTCCCCCCGCCGGCGGAGCGCATCCGCTACTGCAGCAAGTGCGCCTACGCGGAGTTCTGCTGGTCTTAGGAGGAGACGTTCGTGAAGAAGCTCGTTTGCGTCGTCGGAACAGGAGAATACAAGCAAGTCAACTACTTATTCGGCACGTGGCGACGGCATACCAATCTGGCTCCGGTCGCGATAGGCTGCTGCGTAATCGGCGCGGGGGAAGACCTTGAGCTCGTCGCCCTCCTCACCCGAAGGGCCAGAGATAGATATGAGGAAGAGCTGTGCTCCGAGGCCGAACGGCAAGGGTGGGCCTACACACCCGTCGACATTCCGGACGGGAAATCCGAAGCGGAGCTCTGGGAGATCTTCGAGAAGTTCGGGGAACACCTGAAGGAAGGCGACGAGGTCATCCTGGACCTCACCCACGGCTTCCGCCACCTCCCGGCCCTGCTCCTCTCGGCGGTTCAGTACCACGCCGCGCGCAAGAGAATAAAAACCCTCGGCGTCTACTACGGAGCCTACGAGGCCCGGGACGAGAGCAACAACGTCCCCATCTTCGACCTCACTCCGCTCGTGGATTTGCCCGAATGGTCCTACGGGGTCAGGCTCTTCTCCGACTACCTGCTCCCCGGCCCGCTGGGTGAGATGCTGGAGCGCATCCAGCGCAGATCCCACCAGCGCAGCGGCGAGCAGCCGTTCACCCGTCTGCAGCAGGTTGGTCGCGCGTTGTTCGATCTCGAAGCGCCCCTCGCCTCCGGCATGCCGCTCGAGGCCGGCTTCGAAGCTCACCGAGCGTTAGAAAAGGCGCGCTCAGCAGAGGAGGAGCTCTCCCGCCTCGCTCCGCTCAGGGGCTTCTGGGAGGAGCTGAAAGGGCAGCTCACAAGCTTCGCTCTCCCGGAGCCAGAAGCACCAAAGGGAAACAAACCAAAGAAAGGCATGATCCTGACGATCGAAGAGCTGGAGCGCCAGGCGCACCTTGTCGACGGGTACCTCGCCATCTCGGACCTCCGGGCTGCGGCGACCCTGATGCGGGAGCTCATCGTCTCGGCGGTCATACTCCACACACAGGACCCGAAACGCTGGCTGGAGGGGGAAGAACGTCAGAGAGCGGAGCGCCGGCTCGGGGTGATCGCCTCGTGGAACAGGGGAGCGTTCCAGCTCAAGAAGCTTCTCTCCAAAGAGCAGCAAGAGCTGGCCACACTCTGGGATCAGGTCAGAGAGAGGCGCAACGCCCTCGCCCACGCCGGGATGCGCGAGGACATGGTGAAGTTCGACGACAAAGCCCTGCGTGAGATCCACGCAAAGATAAAAGAGAACCTGTGCAACCCTGGCTTCTGGAGCACAGAGGTCGAACGCAAGGACGAGCGCTGGCTCGTCTCCCCGCTCGGAATGACCCCCGGCGCGCTTTATACCGCCATCGTGCAGGAGAGCCCGGACCATCTGTTCATCATCACGAGCCAGAAAGCCAAACAGAAGGTCGGCGAGATCCTGACCGAAGCCGGCCGCGAAGACCTCGAAGTCTCCTGCCTTATCCTCGACGATCCCTTCAACGGTTTCGACGAAGCCCGAGAGAAGGCCGAGGAGGCCCTGAAAGAACACGGACCGCGCTGGGCCGCAGCGCAGGAGGTCATCGTCAACCGCACCGGCGGCACCACGTGTCTCGGCTGGGCCGTGGAACGCATCGAGGCCGCGCTCCGAAGAGACCTCGGCCTCGAGTCCCGCACCGTAGCCTGCATAGACCGTAGAGACCCCGAAGAGCAACGCAAGCGGCCATACGTAAGGGGCGAGGTCATCGACATAACGGAAAGAGGAGAGGAGGAGTGATGGAGAAGATAGAGGCCACCTTCCGCGTCGTCACCCCGATGTTCATGAGCGGGGCCGATCAGTCAAAAGCCGAGCTGAGGCTCCCCTCCATAAAGGGTGCTTTGCGCTTCTGGTGGCGCGCCCTCGCCTGGAGCAGATACGGCGACCTGCAGAAGATCCGGGAAGAAGAAACCCGCCTCTTCGGCAGCACCGACGAGGGACAAGCAGCAGTGCTCCTGAAGCTCTTTTCTCAGACCATGCCAAAGGTCCTGGAAAAGGGACAGATACTCAAAGATGGAGAAAACGTCGTAGGAGAAGGAACCCGGTATTTAGGTTACGGCGTTATGGAAGCATTCGCGAGCAAGAATAGAAGCACGCAGGCAGGACAGCTGATCAGACCATGCTTGCTTTCTCCGTTTGAGTTTACGCTCGAGCTTCGATTCGGAAGGCTTGCCACAGAGCAGCAAATAAGTTCATCAATTGAAACGCTCAAGTTGATGGGTTTAGTAGGCAGCTTGGGGAGCAAGTCCCGCAAAGGATACGGCAGCCTCACGCTAACGAAACTGAGCTACAGCAACGAACCATGGAGTCCGCCAAGTGACGTTCATAAGATGGTTGAGTCTCTGACAAGGTTTTCGAAAGACTCTCCTCACCCTCTGTTCACAGCGATCTCCCGAGACTCCCGTTTCATTGTAGTCGAAGGCCGCGAAGGGGAATCAACGCTGAGCCTGTTGGACAGGGTGGGCCGCGAGATGATGTTCTATCGCAGCTGGGGACGCAACGGTACGGTACTGGGATCGCCTAGCGAGAAGAATTTCAAGGATGACCACGATTTGATGAGCGGTCTCAAAACGAACATCAAGTATCCAAGACGCGTCGTATTCGGGCTTCCTCACAACTACGGAAAGCAAAGGCACCTCCAAGTTACACCGGCATACCACGACAGGCGCGCCAGTCCTCTCTTCATTCACATACACCAGACCAAGAACGCGGACGCTCCTCTGGCGGTACTGAGCTTCCTGCCTTCAGCTTTCTTGCCCCAGAACGAACCTCTGAAGCTGCTGAATACGACTGCGCTTCCCCGATACGACAAGTCGTTCTGGAAGCCCATAGACGATTTTCTGGAACGCATGAAAGGTACACACCAACGGCCTCCACGCAAACGTCGCCAGCAATTCGCCAACGTAGTGGAGGTGTAAAGATAGTGAATAAAGACAACAAACTGCTCCACTTCACCCTCGGTCCGGTGCAGGGGTTCGTCTCTCAGGCGCGGCGCACGCGCGATCTCTGGTCCGGCTCTTTCCTCCTCTCTTATCTCTCCGGACAGGCAATGCGCGCGGTGCTCGATGGAGGCGGGAAGGTGATATTCCCTGAAGTCGGTGACCAACCGAGCATCACCGACCCGCTCCTCGCCGCGATCATGGGGCACCCGCTGTCTGGCAATGAAAACCCGCAGACCGGCTCGCTACCGAATCGCTTCAAGGCGGAGGTGCCGGACGACTTCGATCCGAAGAGATGCCGTGACGCCGTCCAGAGCAGGTGGCAAGAGATCGCCGATGTGGTCTGGGAACGCTACGTCGTGCTGGTGGCGGGCCATGGCAAAGGCACGAAGGAGATCTGGGAGCGGCAGGTAGAGAGCTTCTGGGAGATGGGCTGGGTGCTGGGAGAAGACCCCGGCGACCGCAGCGACCAGCGCTGGCTCGACCTTCGCAAGAACTGGCGCACCCACCATCCACCCGCCGAGCCGGGAGACAAGTGCACCCTGATGGGGAGCTGGCAGGAGATCTCCGGGTACGTGAGGGCGCGAGAGTGCAAGTCGCAGGAGGAGTTCTGGGATGCGCTTCGCCGAAAGAGCGGCGAACTCAACCTCGGAGAGCACGAGCGGCTGTGCGCCATCGCGCTCATCAAGCGGCTCTTCCCAGGCGTCGCGGAGGATGCGATCGGCTGGAAGCTCGAGGCGGGCACCTGGCCCTCGACACCGTACATGGCGGCGGTTCCCTGGATCGAGGAGGCCTACGAAAAGCCGGAGGCCAAAGAGTATCTGTGCATACTGGAGGAAGGGGACCGGCTAAGCTGGGCCTTCGGCGAGTACAACACGAAGCTTCCCTGCCTCGAGAAAGCCGGCAGGTTCGCCAGGCTCGACGGCAATCTCTTCCACAAGACGGCGCTCGACAACGAGCGAGCCATGCCCGAGCTCTCCGCGCAGAAACGAGAGAAGCTGCTCGACGTCCTGAGCAAGCTGAACAGAGCAGTGGGGCACCCGGCATCGCCTTTCTACGCGCTGCTCTTGATGGACGGAGACCGGCTCGGGAGCCTGCTACAGCACGATCAGATAGACCCGAAAGACGTCTCCCGGGCGCTGGCGCGCTTCACCGAAGGGGTCGATGAGATCGTCGGGGAGCACTGCGGCAGGACGGTCTACGCCGGAGGCGACGACGTACTCGCGCTCCTGCCGCTCGACAGGGCCCTGAGCGCGGCGGAGAAGCTCAGGGAGCGTTTCCTGAAATCCTTCGACGCGGTGCTCGGCGGGCGAAGGCCGAAAGGAGAGGACGGCGAGCCACTCAGAACCACAATCTCCGCCGGGCTCGTCTTCGCCCACTACAACACCACCCTGCGCTCGGTGATGCGGGAGGCACACCGGCTGCTCGACGAGGTCGCCAAGGACAGAAACGGCCGCGACAGCCTCGCGGCTAGCGTCCTCACCGGCAGCGGGCGCACCGTCGAGTGGGTCTCCGGCTGGGAAGAAAGCCCCGGAGGACCCCTCATCACAAGACACCTGCAGAACCTCGCGTCCTCCTTCGACGAGCAGTTCGCCGGCCGCTTCTTCTACAACGTGCGCGAGCGTTTTGGTGTTCTCACCGGGGAGGACGATCACACGCTCATACCCGGCCTCGACGCCGAAAAACTCCTCGTCGCCGAGTACCTGAAGAACCGGGAGCGCGAAGGAGACAGAGAGGCGGCAGAGGCGGTCATCGAGCAACTCCTGAAGGTGTGCCGCGAACGCCGGGGAGGCGAGCCGGCCAACGAAAAAACGCTCAACGTCTCAGGAGCGATGCTGGTGCGCTTCCTCGCGACCAAGGGAAGGGGGGTGGAGAGGTGAGATACTACCTGCTCGAGCCGCTAGACACGCTCTTTTTCAGGGACGGCAGTCCCTTCAACGCTGGTGAGACGGGACAGATGGAGGTTCTGGGGACCTTCCCTCCCTCCCCCACCACCGTAGTCGGAGCGCTCCGGGCCGCCTTCGCCCGCAGGCTCGGCTGGCAGTACGGTGACTGGTCAGAGGACATTAAGAAGAAGCTCGGCGACGGCGCAGACCTCGGTCCCTTGCGATTCTCCGGTCCCTACGTGGCAAAGGACGGAGAACCCCTCTTTCCAGTCCCGCTGCACCTGCTGCGCTCAGGCAGGACCCTTGTGTTTCTCAGGCCCGGCGAAGCTGCGCTCAGCACCGATATCGGGGAGGGGAGGCTTCCCGAGATCAGTACTAGGACCAAGGGCCTCAAGCCGTTGGAAAAAGCTTATCTCACCCGTAGAGGCATGGAGAAGGCGCTACGAGGAGAGATCCCCGATCCAGAAGACGTCTTCGAAGCCTCGGAGCTCTGGAGTGGGGAGAACCGGGTCGGTATTCAGCGCGATCCCGACAGCCACACCACCCGGGAAGACGCCCTCTACCAGACAACCCACGTACGCCTGAAGAAGGGCGTTGCGCTCGCAGCCGGCGTCGAAGGCTACGACGGCGAAGCTCCCGGTCTGCTCACGCTCGGAGGGGAGAGCCGCATGGCGAACCTGAAGCCGTGCGAGCTCTCTCTACCGGAGGCCCCAAGCCTGGAGCCCGGGGGAGGCGGGCTGCGCTACACCGCGACGCTCATCACCCCGGCACGAATAAGAGACGAGGGCTGGAGAAAGCCCGGCGGAGCGCTTCCAGGGCTGCCGGGTCGGGTGGTCTCGGCCTGCGTCGGGAAGCCGGTCCTGATAGGTGGCTGGGACACGGAGAAAAAGAAACCTCTTCCCCTCGAACCATACCTTCCCCCCGGCAGCACGTGGTTCATGGAGGCCGAGGCGGCAGAGCCGGACGAGGTGGAAGAGATGCACACCAGGCACATCGGAGACAAAAGAGAGTGGGGCTACGGGCAGATCCTGATAGGAGGGTGGAGATGAGAGCAAAGATCGTGGGCATGCTGGCCGAGACCTTCGTGCACCCCGGCACGGGGCAGACCACCGGGGCCATAGACCTCCCCGTGGCGCGCGAGGCGGCGACGGACTACCCGTTCATCGCGGGCTCGAGCCTCAAAGGCGCACTGCTCGACGACTACAGACAGCAGGATGACGAAGGCGCGAAGCGCATCTTCGGGGAGCAGGACAATGCGGGCGACCTCCTCGTCTCTGACGCCCGGCTCCTGCTTCTGCCGGTGCGCAGCCTCACGAGCGCGTTCAAGTGGGTCACCTGCCCGCACCTCCTGGAGCGCCTCGAGCGCGACCTGAAGCGCTCCGGGAAAGCGGACGCGGGCTTCAACATCCCCGCAGTGGAGCGCAAGAGAGCCCTCGCCGGAGGGAGTGGCAGGCTCTTTCTGGAGGAGCGCAGCTTCGAGGTCATGGGAGATGTTCCGGAGGACGTGGTGGAGGCGGTCGGCTCCCTGATCCCGCACAAGAACGTCCGAGAACGTCTCGAAGAACGGCTCACCATCCTGCACGACGACGACTTCGCGTGGTTCGCCCGCTACGGGCTCCCCGTGCAGGCCAGGAACGTGCTCGACACGAACAAGAAAAGCGAGAATCTCTGGTACGAAGAGACGCTCCCGCCCGACACCCTGATGTACTCGGTGCTCGCCCAGAGAAACGGCAAAAACGGCACCCTCGACGACGTGAAAGAGAAGATCGGGGACTACCTGCAGGTCGGGGGGAACGAGACGGTCGGGCAGGGCTGGTTCTCGCTCGGATGGAGGGACTGATGGCGGAAGAGAGGACGCTGGAGCAGCGCCGGGCGGCGCACGCGCTCGCGAAGATCACCGAGTTGCAGAAGAGAGGGAAAGACGGGTACGGCAACTACAAGAGCTACGTCAGCGCCCTTCCGGCGGCCATCCTGTCGGGCGGACTCGGACAGGCTGCGGCTACCGCGCTGTCCCGCAAAGATCGCAAGGGCTATCTCCAGCTCTACGAACACCTCTCCGGCTGGCTCTGCGGCGGCGACGCAGAGAGCCCTTATCCGCGGGGCGATCTGCTGAAGAACATCACGGAGGGCTCACAGGACGACTACCTCCGCGCGCAGGCCGAGGCCCTCGCCTATCTCACGTGGCTCAAGAAGTTCGCCGATGCCTTCCTCGAAGGCGAGAGGGGGGAGGAGTAATGCGCCCGCTCTACAGGGAAGCCCAGGGCAAACTGAGCCTGGAAGGGGGCAACGCCGGTCTCTGGTACGACAAGTTCTGCAACGAGTGGTGCAAAAATCCTCAGAAACACGGGCTTGAAGCCTGGAGCCTCGAAGCATTCACCATAGTCCGGGGGAAAGACAGGAAGACCATAAACCCCAAACAGGACTGGATAAAGACCGTTACCGAAAAACCCTGCGGTACCAGAGATCTGCTCAGGGCAGCCGAAATACGGCTGGCCCGTCTGGTGGAGGGTAAGGGTGGCGAGGTGCTCCACTACAGGCTGGAGTCGGACTTCGTGACCGGGCTGGGCCGGCAACACCCGGTCGAGAACGGCTTCGCCTGGCACCACACCCTCGGCACCCCCTACCTGCCGGGCTCCTCCATCAAGGGGGCTGTAAGGGCGTGGGCTATGCAGTGGGCCGAGGGAGTGGAGAGAGCAAAAATAAAGCGCATCTTCGGAAGCGAGGGCAAAAACGACAGAGCGTTCCACGCGGGCTCGGTCGTCTTTCTCGATGCCCTCCCTACCGCTCCGGTCTCCCTCAAGGCGGATATCATGACCCCGCACTATGTGCCGTACTATCAGGGAGATGAGCCTCCCGCCGACTGGCACAGCCCGAACCCGATCCCTTTCCTCGTCGTAAAGGCGGGGGCGAGCTTCGTCTTCGGCATCCTGCCGCGTAAGCCCGAGTACGCCGAAGACTGCAGGACCGTAAAGGGGTGGCTCGCGGAGGCGCTCGAGTGGATCGGAGCAGGAGCCAAGACCGCCGTCGGTTACGGCAGGTTCGCCGAGGACGTAGAGGCCAGAGAGCGCTTCGAAAAAGCGCGCAAGGAGGAACAAGCAAAGAATCAGAAGCGTGAGGAAGAAGAGCGCCAGAGGAGAGAGGTAGAAGAGCAGACGCGAGATAAGTCCGGGCTGTACGCAGAGCTCTTCCGTGCCAGCGTTGAGGGTCGCTGGCGAGAGCAAAGAGAAGCCTTCAGTCAACAGGGGGTCATAGAGGGCTGGATGGATCGGCTGGAATCAGAACCCGAACGCGACGCCATAGAGCTCTTCAACGAATTCATGCAACAACATTACGGCGATGTTTTGAAGAACCCAGACGCAACCAAGGGCAAGAAAGGCAAACCGAAGCATAAACCCCGACAGCGGAAGCTCGCCAAGAGATGGCTTAAGCTCATGGAAGAGCGCGGAGATGGCTGAGAGTAAGAACAGACTCGTGCTCACCACCTGTGGCACGAGTCTGCTCACGAACGGCGTCGATCAGGAGGTGCGGGCACGAATCAATCAGCTCGCCAACCACACCGAGCGAGATCTCTCTGCCCAAGACAAGGAGCTACTCGACCGACACATAGAGGAGCGCAGCCGGCTACTCTCTAGAACGAAGAACCCCGATGAGATCAGGAGCCTCAGCGCGGAGCTGAACGGCCTCATAACCTACTTCGGCGGCGACCTCAAACCCAGCCCGGGAAGGCCAGATACGCACGTACTGCTCACGAGCGACACCTATCTCGGCCACCGTATCGGAGAGGTCATAGATGAATGGCTGCAGAGCCGCGGTTTCTCAGCCCAGGTGTGGTCTCCCGGGGGCCTCGCAACCCGGGAACGCGAAGACTTCCGCCACGCCATGGCGGATCTCGTCCTGCGCTGCGAGCAGACGCTTCCAGGATATAGGGAGAGCGGTTACCGCATCGTCTTCAATCTCACCGGTGGCTTCAAGAGCATCCAGGGGTTTATGCAGACCCTCGGAATGTTCCATGCAGACGAGATGTTCTACATCTTCGAGACGGGCTCCTCGCTCATCACCATCCCCCGCCTGCCGGTAAGTCTGGAAACCGGGGATTTGATCCGAAAACACGAGCAGATCTTCAGGCGATTGGGTCTGGGAGAGGAGCTTCCGCTTGAGGAATGCCGTGGGCTCCCCGAGATCCTGCTCTTTGACGACGGGCAGAAAGCGATTCTCTCGGAGTGGGGCCAGCTCGTGTGGCAGAGGAGCAAGTGGAGCCTGTACTCGGAGAGGCTGCTCGATCCCCTGCCGGGACTCCGGTACTCCTCGAACTTTCGCAAGAAGGTCAGGGGGCTCAACCTATCTCCTGACAGGCTTGCCACGCTCAACGAACGACTCGACGAGCTCAGCCTGAGGGTGCGCGGCAAACGAGAGAATTTGAAGAGCCTCGACTTCAAGCAGCTCAAGGGTAATCCCAAACCACCCTCCACGCACGAATGCGACGTCTGGTCGGATGATGAGCGCCGTCTGTTCGGCCACTACGAGAACGAAACATTCGTCATCGATGACATAGAGCGTGGTCTACACTGAGGAGCCCGGATGAAAAAGCCGGTCTACATCTTCAACGCCGGAGAGCTGCAACGTCAGCAGAACACGCTGCGCTTCACGCTGGCGGACGGGGGCAGGCGGTTCGTGCCGGTGGAGACGACGGGTGAGATCCACGTCTTCGGCGAGATCTCGGTGAACACGAAGCTCCTGGTCTTCCTCTCGCAGAACGCTATCCCGCTGCACGTCTACAACTACTACGGCTACTGGTCAGGCTCGTACATGCCGCGCGAGCAGTATTCCTCGGGATACATGACGCTCCAGCAGGCCTCCCACTACCTTGATCCGGAGAAGCGCATCGAGCTGGCCCGAACCTTCGTGCGCGGGGCGATATCGAACATGGAGCGGGTGCTCGGCTACTACGCGCGGCGCGGCGTACAGCTGGAAGACGCCCTCTCCGGGCTGGCGGCGAAGAAGGAGGCTCTCCCGCTGGCTCTCACGACGGAGGAACTGATGGCGCTCGAGGGCGGTTGCCGAGATCTGTACTACGGTTGCTGGGACGAGATCGTAAAGAGCGGAGACTTCCGCTTCGAGAAGCGCACCCGCCGCCCTCCGGCGAACAGGATCAACGCGCTCGTCTCCTTCGGCAACAGCCTGCTCTACGTCACCGCGCTCTCAGAGATATACCGCACACACCTCGACCCGCGCATCGGGTACCTGCACACCACCAACCAGCGCCGCTACACGCTCAATCTGGACGTGGCCGAGATCTTCAAACCCGTCATCGTGGACCGGGTGATCTTCTCCCTGCTCAACCGGGGTACGATACAGGCAAAGCACTTCCTGAAGGGAACGGAAGGGGTCTTTCTGAACGAAAACGGACGCAAAACGTTCATCGAAGCGTACGAGGCGCGCCTGAAAGAAACCATCAAACACCCGAAACTCGGTCGCCCGGTCTCCTATCGGCGCCTCATACGGATGGAGCTCTACAAACTCGAGAAACACCTGATGGGTGACGAGCCTTACGAACCGTTCGTAAGCCGGTGGTAGGAGCGCGTGTACGTGATCATGGTCTACGACGTCAACGTAAAGCGCGTGGTCAAAGTGCTCAAGATAGGCCGCAAGTACCTCGAGCATGTCCAGAACTCCGTCCTCGAAGGTGAACTCAGCCCCGCACAGTACAAGAAGCTCAAGCACGAGGTGAGCAGGGCTATAGAACCCGAGGAAGACGCCGTGCGTTTCTACCTGCTCCGCAGCACGAGATACCTCTCCACCGAAGAGCTCGGACTCCCCTCCCGCTCAGAGCAGGAGACCAGCTTCCTGTAGTCGCGTCGACCTCCGATAGCGCATCACCCTCCGGAGATCGACGCAGGAAGATCTGGCTTATCCAAGCGCTTTGCTCTATAATCGGGTTTAAGAGCAAGAAAGTCACGGGAGAAAGGAGGAATCCGCAAAATAGCTGCAAAACCGGCATTTGGGCGTTGGTTTTGAGCCTACCTATGAGGGATTGAAACGTTTCCTGGCAGAGCTGGCTAGGCGGGAGTCCCCAGAGTTTTGAGCCTACCTATGAGGGATTGAAACTACGTATCGCCGCGGAGATCGCGGAAGGTGAGGAGCGGTTTTGAGCCTACCTATGAGGGATTGAAACGCCCGAGTGCGGTGATGAGCACGACGCGGATCACGCGCGTTTTGAGCCTACCTATGAGGGATTGAAACTCTACAGAAACTGGAGCCGGATCGGCCCGATGCTCGTTTTGAGCCTACCTATGAGGGATTGAAACCTTTCATGACTAGAAGCTGGCTCTTTGTCATGAGCTCCGTTTTGAGCCTACCTATGAGGGATTGAAACATGATCCGCAGGATGTGTCCGGCGCGCTGGACCAGGGTTTTGAGCCTACCTATGAGGGATTGAAACATCGGCACCGGGGTTCTCGCTGCAGGCGCTCTGCTCAGTTTTGAGCCTACCTATGAGGGATTGAAACGTTTCCTGGCAGAGCTGGCTAGGCGGGAGTCCCCAGAGTTTTGAGCCTACCTATGAGGGATTGAAACTCAGATATACAGAACCGTCAGATTAAAAGCACGGAGAGGTTTTGAGCCTACCTATGAGGGATTGAAACTCCTCGAAGTGCTCCTCGCGCGAGCGCTCCTCCATTGTTTTGAGCCTACCTATGAGGGATTGAAACGTGAAACGCCCGTCCTGAACCCGGAAGTAATCCACACCGGTTTTGAGCCTACCTATGAGGGATTGAAACTCGATCAACACTTCACCGCAGTCCTGGCAGACTCTTGTTTTGAGCCTACCTATGAGGGATTGAAACATGGCCTCGGCGAAGTTGGACTGCACCAGATCCGAGAGCGTTTTGAGCCTACCTATGAGGGATTGAAACTCGAGGACGACCGAGCCGGGGATTGAGATGGAGCCTGTTTTGAGCCTACCTATGAGGGATTGAAACGTAGCCTGGCGGCAAGTACGGTGACTGCCTCGACTCGGTTTTGAGCCTACCTATGAGGGATTGAAACCGCTCTGGCAGACGAACTGCTTCTGAGCATGAAAGGTTTTGAGCCTACCTATGAGGGATTGAAACACCGCCCACGCCGAGCACATCGACCCCGCAGGCCCAGAGGTCCGGCTTGCTCCGTTTTGAGCCTACCTATGAGGGATTGAAACGCGACCAGCAGCAGGCGACGAACCAGGCGTACGAGAGTTTTGAGCCTACCTATGAGGGATTGAAACTCAGACGCACCGTTGCGTACGCGACCGCATCGGAAGCAGGTTTTGAGCCTACCTATGAGGGATTGAAACTACTTCAGGCGCACCGGATCTTTCGTGCCTTCCCAGTTTTGAGCCTACCTATGAGGGATTGAAACGGCGTAGAGCGGGCCGAAGTCCAGGCACATAGGCCCGTTTTGAGCCTACCTATGAGGGATTGAAACAACGCCAACAACCTGGCCGTGAACGACGGTGTGCCTCGTTTTGAGCCTACCTATGAGGGATTGAAACTATCTCCGGTAGCGGTCCGGGTCCCAATGCCCGGTCCCGTTTTGAGCCTACCTATGAGGGATTGAAACCAGCCCCTCATCGCTCCTTCCCCATGGCGGATTTCGTTTTGAGCCTACCTATGAGGGATTGAAACGAAGACTGGGTGGATGTGGCCACGACGTGGGCGGACATGTTTTGAGCCTACCTATGAGGGATTGAAACAGCACATCGCCGTACAGACGCGCAGCGGAGCTCACCATGTTTTGAGCCTACCTATGAGGGATTGAAACATCTTCTGCTCGAGCGTGGCGCGCGCCTTACCGTGCGTTTTGAGCCTACCTATGAGGGATTGAAACTTATCCCGGATGGTCTTGGAGAACGCCCCCTCGGCGTTTTGAGCCTACCTATGAGGGATTGAAACTTGTCGCCGCGGCGATGTGCGCGACCCTCATCTCCGGTTTTGAGCCTACCTATGAGGGATTGAAACGAAAATGGCCTGGCTTCGGGCGGGCGGATGTTCTGCTATGGTTTTGAGCCTACCTATGAGGGATTGAAACACGATGCCGCGGGCGATCGCCCTGATCTCCACCTCGTTTTGAGCCTACCTATGAGGGATTGAAACACGTCACCCACGGGCTCGGGACCACCGATGTGCAAGTCGTTTTGAGCCTACCTATGAGGGATTGAAACTACATACACGCAAGCCGCACGCGCTCCACCCAGTCCGTTTTGAGCCTACCTATGAGGGATTGAAACCCGTGTGCGAGCGCGTGTTTACAACCGGGGTGTACTGTTTTGAGCCTACCTATGAGGGATTGAAACGCGTACAAGTCCACCGCGCAATCTGTCGCGGTGAGTAGTTTTGAGCCTACCTATGAGGGATTGAAACAAGTCCACATCGCGGTAGCTCCTCATGGCCTCTGCGCGGTTTTGAGCCTACCTATGAGGGATTGAAACTCTGAGAGTCCATCCTTTAAGGCAAGAGTAGCAGGCGGTTTTGAGCCTACCTATGAGGGATTGAAACACAATAACATCCAGGTGTTTATCACTCGCAACGGTGCAAGTTTTGAGCCTACCTATGAGGGATTGAAACACCGGATACATGGACGAGGTGGAGATAGACGATGAGGGTTTTGAGCCTACCTATGAGGGATTGAAACTCCTCCTGATTCTCCTCTGGGCAATCGTTGCTAAGGGCATGTTTTGAGCCTACCTATGAGGGATTGAAACGTGTGCGTCGCAAGAAGAGAGGAGCGATGAGCATGGGTTTTGAGCCTACCTATGAGGGATTGAAACTGGGTATAGGAGGGCTGCCAGCCGCTCCAGGACTGAGTTTTGAGCCTACCTATGAGGGATTGAAACTCGAGAGGAACGCCTAGCAACCGTGACTGGTCCTCGAGTTTTGAGCCTACCTATGAGGGATTGAAACGTGGGAGTCAGGGTGCTGCCACCGGCCTCCGGAGAGGTTTTGAGCCTACCTATGAGGGATTGAAACGGGTCTGTGCCACCTGCACGTCACGGCTAAAGCCCTGTTTTGAGCCTACCTATGAGGGATTGAAACCTGAGATCCACGCCCGAGCGCGCCAGCCTGAGGTGCGTTTTGAGCCTACCTATGAGGGATTGAAACGCGTATCTGGCGAGCGGCGCGCTCGGGAGGATGAGGTTTTGAGCCTACCTATGAGGGATTGAAACTGGGGGTAACGCGCAACAGGGCAAAACAAAAAAGCCCGTTTTGAGCCTACCTATGAGGGATTGAAACAGGTCTGGGTCACCTACATCGGCAGCTCCGGAGATGTTTTGAGCCTACCTATGAGGGATTAAAACCTGAGTTTCTAAGGATGGATGTCTCCGAGTTCAGGCGCGGTTTTGAGCCTACCTATGAGGGATTGAAACTAGATGGTGACACCTTGTACGTCCGGGCAACGCTCGCGGTTTTGAGCCTACCTATGAGGGATTGAAACGTCTTCGAGACGCCGAACGCGGTAGGGGAGGTCTCGGAGTGTTTTGAGCCTACCTATGAGGGATTGAAACTTCTGGGTCCGCCTCACCTACGCCTTTGTCGCCGCGACGTTTTGAGCCTACCTATGAGGGATTGAAACTTCGGCGAGCTCTCTTTGGCTCAGGCCAAGATCGAGGGTTTTGAGCCTACCTATGAGGGATTGAAACTGAATAAGCTCCTGCCTGCACTGGTGGCCCTGCTCCTCGTTTTGAGCCTACAAAGCATTCTACTTTCTGATAGATGGTTGTCGTCTTGTATCCTGTGGAAGGACGAGATGCTCGATACGGTGGTACACCTGCTGCGCTGTCCGGTCTGTCACGGGCCGCTTTGCGGTGGCGAAGGCGTTCTGTACTGCGGACTCGGGCACAGCCACGACGTGGCCCGGCAGGGTTACGTGTCTCTCTTCGCCCCGCCGGGGCGCGTGCACACGGGGGATTCGGCGCGTATGATCGCGGCGCGGGAGCGCTTTCTGGGGTCGGGGTTCTACGATCCCATCGCGGAGGCCGTGGTCTCCGAGGCGCTCGGGGCGCTCGGCCTGCGGAGAGGTAGAGAGGGATGTGTCGTGGATCTCGGGGCGGGGACGGGGTACTACCTGGCGAGGCTGCTCGAGGCGCTGCCCGGATGGAGGGGGCTCGCGCTCGACGCCTCTGCGGCGGCGCTGCGTCGGGCCGCCCGGGCGAATCCCAGGATCGGAGCCGTCGGCTGCGACGTCTGGAGAGAGCTCCCGGTCGCGGACGGCGCGGTAGCGCTCGTCCTGGACATCTTCGCCCCGCGCAACGCGGCTGAGATCTCGCGTATCCTGGAGCCCGACAGCGTGCTCATCGTCGTGACGGCGCGCAAGGATCACCTGCGTCCCCTGAGCTTGCTTCCGGGCATGCTCTCCGTGGAGGAGGACAGGCCGGATCAGATCGAAGCCTCTCTCTCGAAATCCTTCGATCCGCTGCGCAGGCGCAGCCTGGATTTTTACATCCACCCCGGCCGCGAGAGCGCCTTGGACGCCGTCATGATGGGGCCCTCCGCCCGACACGTCGAGGAGGAAGAAGTCCGGCGTCACCTGGGGAGCATGCCGGAGCCGTTAAAGGTCGAGGTCTCGGTCGAGATCATGACGCTGCGCCGGGCGGAAGCCCTTTGACGGTTCGTGGCGGCGCTGCTAGGCTCTCTTCCGGCCCATGACCGGTCGGACAAGAAGGAGAAGAAAAGATGCCGCTCGACGAGGAGCTTTTCAGACGCCTGATCGAGACGCCCTCCGTGCCGGGGCGCGAGGAAGAGCAGCGCGAGATAGCGCGTGAGGTGCTGGGAGGGCTGACCGACGAGGTGAGAACCGACCCGCTCGGCAGCGTCATCGGGACGAAGAAGGGCCGGGAGGACGTGCGGGTGATGGTCGCCGCGCACATGGACGAGATCGGCTTCCTCGTCAGGCAGATAGACGACAAGGGGTTCCTCCGGCTGCAGCCCGTCGGCGGCCACGACCCGGCGAACATGATCTCCCAGCGGGTGATCGTTACGACCCAGGAGGGAGAACGGCTGCGCGGGGCGCTGCAGCCCGTCCGCAAGCCGCCGCACGTAGCGGGCGAGGAAGCGAACCGGCTGCCCAAGCTGCAGGAGTTCTTCGTCGACCTCGGGATGGCGGCGGAAGAGGTGCGAGGCAAGGTCCGCATCGGAGACTACGTGACGATGGACCGCACCCTCGAGAAAGTCGGCGGCTGCTACATGGGCAAGGCGATGGACGACCGGGTGGGCCTGCTGGTCATGTACGAGGCGCTCCGGGCGATGAGGTCGAACGAGGCCACGGTGCACGCGGTGGCGACCGTGCAGGAGGAGGTCGGCCTGCGGGGGGCCGCAGCGAGCGGATGGGGCCTCGAGCCGAGCGTGATCGTCGCGCTCGACATCACGCTCGCGCTCGACGTGCCCGGGAGCGCGGAGGAAGATCGCGTCGCCGAGCTAGGCAAAGGCGTGGCCATAAAGATCATGGACTCCTCCTTCATCTCCAACCCGAAGCTGGTCGAGCACATGAGGAGGATAGCCGAGCGCGAGGGCATCGATCACCAGATGGAGATCCTGCCGCGCGGCGGCACCGACGCAGGGGGCGTGCAGCGTCTGCACGGGGGCATCCCCGCGATAACGCTCTCGGTCCCGGCCCGCTACGTCCACTCGCCGAACGAGATGGTGGCCGCCTCCGACGTCGAGGCCGCCTTCACCCTGCTCGCCCGCTACCTGGAAGAGGCGCACACCGGCGACTACCGTCTCTGAGGAGATGGACGAGCACCTCAGGGAGGTCTTCTGGAGCATGCTCAGCCCCCGCCGGGCCCGGCGCATGCTCGAGGTGCTCGAGAACCGCACCCGCTACGTAACCGTGCTGCTCGAGGCGGTCGACGACGGGCACAACCAGGCGGCCGTGCTGCGCTCGGCGGAGGCCTTCGGGGTGCAGGACGTCTCGGTGGTCGAGGGGGAGAAACCATTCTCCCCCAGCCCCGGGATCACGCAGGGCTCGGACAGGTGGCTCACGATCCACCACCACCGCAGCATCGAGGAGGCCGCATCCTTCCTGCGGGAACGCGGATACCGGCTCTGGGGGAGCCGACTCGACGGGAACGCCGTACCCCTGCAGGAGGTCGACCTCTCCCGCCCGGCCGCCTTCCTCTTCGGCAACGAGCACGAGGGGCTCTCCGGGAGAGCGCTGGAGCTGGTCGACGGCACCTTCGTCGTCCCCATGCGCGGCTTCGTCCAGAGCCTCAACATCTCGGTCGCCGCCGCGATAACGCTCTTTCACGCCACGAACCGGGCCCGTGCCGAGGCAAAAGAGGACTACCCGCTCGACGAAGCCGCCCGCAGGGAGGTGCTGATGCGCTGGATCTCGACCACGAACCCCCGCGCCCGACGGGTGCTCCGGGTGCTCGAAGGGAGGGGTGGAGGACGCTAGAAACTCACGCCCTTCCCGAGGTGATCCTTTCGGCCATAGCCCGGAAGGCTCTCTCCTCGAGCCCGTCGTCCAGGGGTTCGAGCTCGAAGGAGCCGTCCACCCTCCTCAAGGCGGTCGCGATGAGGTGGTCGGTGAACCAGGGGTTCTTGGGCAGGAGCGAGCCGTGGAGGTAGGTGCCGTAGGCGTTGAGACGGCGCGCCCCCTCGGTGCCGTCCTCGCCGTTGTTGCCGTATCCCGAGACGACCCTGCCGAGCGGTTCGACACCACCGAGATAGGTCCTCCCCCCGTGGTTCTCGAAACCGACCAGCTCTCGCTCCTCCCCGCCGAGAGAGGTGCGGACGAGCACGTTCCCGATGAGCCGGGCCTCGTCGGGGCGGCGCGGCCTGGTGTACAGGTCGAAGACACCGACCCCCGGTAGCATCTCTCCGTCGGGGGTTTCGTAGTGGTGGCCCATCAGCTGGTAGCCGCCGCACACCCCGAGCACCACGCCCCCGTCCTCGACGATGGCCCTCAGATCGGCACCCTTGCTGCCGGAGAGGTCCTCGGCCAGGAGCGCCTGCTCCCGGTCCTGGCCGCCGCCGAAGAGAAAGACGTCGCAGCCGGTCGGCCTCAGCTTCTCCCCGAGGTTCACCTCGACGACCTCGACCGGTATCCCGCGCCACTCGCAGCGCCGGACGATCGAGATCACATTCCCCCGGTCGCCGTAGAGGTTCATCATCCGGGCGTAGAGATGGTGGACGGTGAGCTTCATCTGTCCTCCCAGAAAGGATGGGTGTAGCCCATGTCGCTCAGGGCCTTGCGGATCTCGAGCATCGCCGTGTAGGTGGGGAGCACGTAGAGCGTCTCGCCGGGCGGCGTCGCCCCGAGCGCCTTCTTCAGCGCCTCCCTGCGATCCGGGACGACCTCCCCTACCGGAAGGTCGGCGTACTTCAGGCGCACGGCCATGTCGTGGGCCCGGATCCCGCTCACCCGGAAAGGCGGGAGCCCCTCCCGGACGTCCCGGAGCATCTCGAAGTTCACGTCCCACAGCCAGGAGACGTCGCGCCCGTCGGCGTCGTTGTCGTTTATGGCGATAAGGACATGGGTGGCCTCGCCGGAGAGCATGAAGGTCCGCAGGATCTCGTCGAACCCCACCGGGTTCTTGATGAGCAAAAGGAAGACCTCCCTATCCGCGGCCCGCACCCGCTCGACCCGCCCGAAGGCCCCCCTGAAGGACTCCAGGCCACGCGTGATGTCCCCGAACCCCACCCCCACCTCACCGGCGACGGCCGCGGCGGCGAGCGCGTTGTAGACGTTGTAGAGCCCCGGGAGCCTTATCCTGACCTCGCGTTCACCGGAGGGGGTGCCGAGGAGAAACCTGGTTCCCCGGGACCCCTCCAACACCACCCGGCTCGCCCGGTAGCGGACACCGGGGCGGGAGAAACCGCAGCCCGCGCAGCGGTAGAGCCCGACGTGACCCATGTATACGGCCTCGTAATCCAGATACCTGCCGCAGACGGGACAGTCGCTCGAGTCTGCGATGTGCTCGAGCCTCCCGGTATCGAGCCTCTGGTCCTCGACCCCGTAGTAGACGGCCTTCCCCGCGGAGCGCCCGAGGCTCGCCACCAGCGGGTCGTCGGCGTCGAGCACGACCGATCCCCCGGCCGGCAGGTGTTCGAAGGAGGATGCGATGACCTTCGCGGTGTAGGCGAGCTCCCCGTAGCGGTCGAGCTGGTCCCGGAAGAGGTTGAGCACGGCGAGGACCCGGAGCCCGGCCTCCGCGGCGACCTTCGGCACGCTCGCCTCGTCCACCTCGAAGAGCCCCAGCCCGGAGCGGGGACGTCCGAGAAGTCCGGCATCCGAGACCAGAGCGGCGGTCACGCCCGTGATGAGGTTGGCACCCGTCGAGTTGTTCACCGCCCGGATACCGGCCACGCGCAGGATCTCCGCGACCATGCGCGTGGTGGTGGTCTTGCCGTTGGTCCCGGTGATGGCGACCGCGCCCTCCGGGAGCCGGGAGGAGAGCTCGCGCAAGACGCGCGGACAGACCCGGCGGGCGACAACCCCGGGGATCGTCGATCCTCCACCCCGTCCGAGCGCCCGGCTGGCCATCGCCGCCGCGCGGGCGGCGATGACGGCCGCCGGAAGACGCAGGTCTGCGGGAAGGTTCTCGTTCACCGCCCGGATTATATTAGCCGGGGACACCCGGTGTCCCGGTGGAGAGAGAATTAGTCGCACCAGAGCCGCGGTATCTCCGTCCCACATCTCCTCACATCATTTGCCTCCACCGAAGAGCCCGCTGTAGGGGAGCAGGATTAACAGGTTCCGGGCACGGAGGTGCGGTAAAAATAAGCGGAGATGGAGATCTTCGAGAACCTGCAGGCAAGCTCCCGGCTCCCCCGGCCGGAGCTCGACGCGTACTCGAGGACCGTAAGGTACGTCACCGAGCGTCTCGAGCCCGCGGTCATCGGCGTCGCGACCCCCGATGGGAGGGTCGGTGGTAGCGGCGTGATACTGGGTGTCAGCGGGACCGAGGCCACGGCCGTCACCAACAGCCACGTGGTGCGTGGTCTCTCGCGGCGTGGAGGCGGGGGGCTGCTCGCCGTTCTCTCCGACGGTGGCACGGCGCGGGTGCGGACAGCCGGCGACGATCCCGCGAGCGATCTCGCCGTACTGCGGTTCTCTCCTGAAACGGAGCCGAAAGTCGCGGAGCTGGGAGATGCCGGCAACCTCGTCGTCGGACAGCTCGTCGTGGCCATAGGCAACCCCCTGGGTTTCCAGCGGAGCGTGACGGCCGGTGTGGTGAGCGCGCTGGATCGTACGATCACCTCCCAGGAAGGTCGTCCGATCGAGAACGTCATCCAGACGGATGCGGCGGTCAACCCGGGCAACTCGGGAGGGCCGCTGGCCGATTCGACGGGTCATGTCGTGGGGATAAACACCGCGATCATCGGCCGGGCGCAGGGCATAGGGTTCGCGATACCGGTCTCCGCGGCCTTCCGGAGAATAGTGTTCTCGCTGGTCACAGAGGGGCGGGTGAGGAGGGCGTTCCTCGGCGTCACGGTCGGGACACGCCCCGCCTCCGACGGGAGCCCCGGTGGTGCCGAAGTGACGAGCGTCGCCCCCAACAGCCCGGCGGAGAGAGCCGGGGTGAGGCCCGGCGACCTCATAGTAGGCCTGGGCGAGCATCGGGTGCGTTCGGTCGGCGAGCTACTCGGCCTTCTGGACGACTCGGCCATCGGCAGGGACCTCCCGCTGAGGATACTGAGAAGAAACGCCGAGATGACGCTCACGGTGCGCCCCGTGGAACACTGAGCCTGTCAGTCCGGAAGATCCTTATAACAAGGCCGGAAGTCCACTGCACCAGGCAGGGTCTCCCGGCGAGAGACTTCACCCGGACCGATTCCGGACTGCGTCCGCACATCGGGATTCAAACCAGTGCCAAGGCCCGGCACCAGCCACCGCTGCCACCCTGTATCTTCACCGGCGGACAGGAGACCTTGAAGCCGTAGGGGCGTGGGATGCGATCCAGGTTCGCGAGCTTCTCGATCTGGCAGTACTCCCGCTCTATCCCGGCGAAGTGGGCCTCCCACAGCAGGGTCCCGTCGCCCGTCTCGCGGAACTCTCTCGCTTCGGCCTCGAAGTTGCGGTCGAGGCTGTAGGCGTCGATCCCGATGACTTTCACCCCGCGGTCGCAGAGCCACAGCACCGAGGAGCGGGTGAGCCCCGGCTGCAGGAAGTATTCGGTGCTGCCCAGATGTTTGTCACGCCCGGTCATGATCATCACGATGTCAAGCGGTTTGAGCTCGTAGCCGATCCTCCCGAGCTCTCCCCTGATGTCCTCGATCCCGATCTTCTCGCCGGGACCCTTGTGCCTGAAGTCCAGCACCACGCCGTCGGAGAAGAACCACTCGACGGGCAGCTCGTCTATTTTCCTCGCCGGTCTGCCCTCCGAGGTGGGGGCGTAGTGCCAGGGAGCGTCCACGTGGGTGCCGGCGTGGGCGACCGTCGTGATCTCCTCGGCCGCAGCGCCCTTTCCCCCTGAGAGAGCGAAGTCCCCTTTCTCCACGCCGAAGAGACGGGCCAGTATCTCGGCGCTCTCTCCCTCGTGCGACTGGTACCTTATCTTCGGCTTGAGTGGCTCGTGGACGGCGTCGGGTACTATGCCGACGCTCAGGTCGATGATGCGGCTGTAGGTGAATCGTTTCTCCATACCTCTCCTCCTTATCCCGGGGTGTCCTCTACACGCTACCCGCCCCGCGTCCCCGGGTCCAATACCTTTCGGGAACGCGAGTGATAGACGAAAGCTATAATTTCTTCGGGAAAGGTAAGCCAGGATGGAGCTCAGACACCTCAGATACTTCGTGGCCGTCGCCGAGGAGCTCCACTTCGGCCGGGCGGCGAAGAGACTGCACATCGTGCAGCCGACGCTGAGCGCCCAGATACAGCGCCTGGAGAAGGAGGTGGGCGCGAGGCTCCTCTACCGAACGAAGCGCACCGTGCGGCTGACGGAGGCGGGGCTGGCCTTCCTGGAAGAGGCCTACCTGGCGCTAGAACACAGCGAGAAAGCCCTGCAGGCCGCCCGGCGTGTGGCCTCCGGAGAGGCTGGCTTGCTCGCCATCGGACTCGTGGGGAGCGCCACCTACAGCGTCGTGACGGAAGTTCTGAGCCTTTACGGGAAGCGCTTCCCGGGTGTACACCTGGCACCACGCGAGATAAACACCTTGGACCAGATCAGTGCCCTGCAGGAAGGGTCCATCCAGATAGGCTTCCTGCGCCCACCCGCGGATTTTGCCCCCGATGACCTGAAGATAGAACCGTTCGTAAAAGAACCGATGATGGCGGTTCTGCCCAGAGATCACCCCCTGACCGGCTCCAGAACGGTGCCGCTCGCAGCCTTGTCCGGGGAGGCCTTTGTGTTGCCCTCCGACGAACGTGAACCCGGCTTCTGTGAACAGGTGACCCGGGCCTGCGAAGAAGCCGGTTTCACACCCAAAATCGAACAAGAAGTTAGTGAGATACAGGTGGGGCTGGGCCTCAACGCCGCCGGCAGGTATGTGGGGCTCCTCCCCTCTTCGGCTCGACATATCAAGACGACGGGCATAGTCTTCAAGCGGCTCGCAAAACCTGTTCCGATGATGACCCTCTACATCGCCTGGCGGCCTGAAAATCTCTCTGCAACGGGTCTTGCCTTCCTCGGGGTGTGTGAGGAGGTCTCCAAGCGTAAACTCATCCAACACCGACCGTCTTCTACCAGCCTCAACAACTAATCGTCTACACCTATTAATCCTTCAAGAAGAAAGTATTGGACGTTTCATGCGAGCCGGCGGCACAATGCTTTCGGGAAAGAACCGAGAGGAAAGGGAAACATCCATGAGCGAACGTGGCATGGGGGACTGCGAGCAGTCTTCGGGCAACCTGAACGAGGCCCGGCATCTCATCTCGCAGCTGGCGCACGTGGAGATCTCGAGTCCGGATCCGGAAGAGTCGGTGCGCTGGTTCACCGACGTTCTGGGGCTGCAGGAGTCGGGGCGCGAGGGGCAGTCCGTCTACCTGCGGGCGTGGGGCGAGTTCTTCCACCACAGCCTGGTGGTGACCGAGGGACATGAGCCCTCTCTGTTGCACGTCGGGTGGCGCACCTCGGGTCCGGAGGAGCTGGAACGGGCCGTAAAGCGCATCGAGGAGACGGGGAGGGGTGAAGGCTGGCTGGAGGCGACTACGGGTCATGGCCCGGCCTACCGCTACCGCGCCCCTGGCGGGCATCTGCACGAGGTCTTCTGGGAGGTCGAGCGCTGGCAGGCACCGCCCGAGCTTGCCACGGACTTCCCCGGACGTCCGCAGAGGCATCCCCGTCACGGCGTCTGCCCGCGTTACATAGACCACGTCACGGTGGCGACGCCGGACCTGGTGGCCGAGGCCAGGTGGCATCAGCAGACCCTGGGTCTCAAGTTCACGGACTACATCGTCCCGGAGGAGGACTCTGACTTCGTGGTCTTCGCCACGCTCACGAGCCACTCCACGCACGAGCTCGGGCTCGTACCGGAGACCTCCGAGGCACGCGGGAGGGTCAACCACGTGGCCTTCTGGCTCGAGCAGCGCGTCGACGTGGAGCGGGCGGCGCACATCCTCATCGACGCGGGGACGCCCATCGAGTTCGGGCCCGGCATGCACGGGATAGATGAGATCACCTACCTCTACGTGCGCGAGCCGGGCGGGATGCGGATCGAGCTCAACTCCGGCGGCCGCAGGCTCTTCGAGCCCGACTGGGAGACCAGGCGCTGGACGCCTGCGCAGGGGGCGATGAGCGCCTACCGCAACATCGGGATGCCCGAGTCGATGATGGAGTCGTTCCCGCTCCCCGAGCGGGCGGGCGACCTGTACGACACCGGGCTCTTCAGCCGGCGGGGATAGAGATGCCGGCGGTGCGGAAAGTTCTCGTCGTCGGCGGGGGCATCGGGGGGCTCTCGGCGGCGATCGCGCTGCGGGCCCGCGGGGTGGAGGTGGACGTCGTCGAGATCAACCCCCGCTGGGACGTCTACGGGGTCGGGATCATCCAGCCGGCCAACCAGATCCGGGCGCTCGCCGCGATCGGGCTCGGGAGGGAGTGCATAGAGCGGGGCTACCCGTTCGAGGGCTCCCGCTTCTTCGATTCCCAGGGCAACCTGCTCGCCGACGTGCCCTTCGAGAGGATCGCCGGCCCTGAGTACCCGCCGATGAACGGCATCACGCGCCCCAGGCTGCACGAGATCCTGCAGGATGCAGTACAGAAATCCGGCGCCCGGGTCAGGACGGGACTCACGGTGGCCGGGCTAGACCAGGACAAGGACAGTGTGGAGGTGCGCCTGACCGACGGCACCTCCGGGTGCTACGATCTCGTGATCGGGGCCGACGGTCTCCATTCGCTCATTCGCAGGGTCGTCTTCGACCCGAATCTCGAGCCCGAGTTCACCGGGCAGGTGGTCTGGCGCTACAACGTCCCCCGGCTGCCGGAGGTGGACAGGATCTGCATGTTTCAGGGGAACAGGGGGAAGGCGGGCTTCGTGCCGCTCGCGCCGGACCTCATGTACATCCTCTTCATTGAGAAGCCCCCGCCAGATTCGCCGCCCGACAGGAAGCTGCCGGAGGCCCGGCTCGCCGGGATCTTCCGCGAGCGCTTGGCGGAGTTCGGGGGACCCGTGGCCGGGGTGCGTGACCGGTACATCAACGATTCGGGGAAGGTCGTCTACCGCCCGGTAGAGACCATCCTGCTGCCCCCGCCATGGTACCGCGGCCGGGTCGTCCTGATCGGGGACGCGGCCCACGCCACCTCTCCGCACATCGGGCAGGGGGCCTCGATGGCCATCGAAGACGCGGTGGTGCTCGCCTGGGAGCTGGAGAAGGACGTCTCAGTTCAGGAGGCGCTCGAGGCCTTCATGCGGCGGCGCTACGAGAGGTGCAGGTACGTGGTCGACGTCTCGACCCGGATCGGCAAAGGGGAGATGGACCCGTCCCTCGGCATCGATCCGGCGGCCCTCACGGCCGAGAGCGCCGTCGTCCTCGCCGAGCCGATCTAGGAGGAGGTCGCATGAAACCCACTGATATGAGCGGCACCTGGTTCGCCCTCGGAACCTTCGCGGACGGCAGCCACGTCTTCCCGGGCCTCGTGCTGGAGGAAGAGCGTGTGGTGGACCTCTCCAGAACGGAGGTGCCCGGCGCGGGGCGCTTCTCATCCACCCGCGAGATCCTACAGGAGTGGGATGCGAACCTCGCGGCGCTGGCCGGCCTCGCGGAACGGGGCACCTCAGAGAGCCGCGATCTCGCCTCGCTGCGGGTGCTGCCGCCCGTCGAGCCGATCCAGATCCTGCAGAGCGGGGCCAACTACCACAGGCACGTGGTCGACCTGATCGTCGCCGAGGCGAAGGCCGGGAACCCCCGGATGAGCGCCGGAGAGGAGGCCGAGGTGCGCCGTCGCGGCGAGAGGCTCATGGATGAACGCGTCGCGCACGGAGAGCCCTATCTCTTCCTTGGCTCCCCGACCGCCCTCTGCGGGGCCTACGACGACGTCGTGCTCCCCGCCAGGGGAGATCAGCACGACTGGGAACTCGAGCTCGTCGCAGTAATCGGAAGGAGCGGTCGCCACGTATCCCCAGGGCAGGCTCTCGACCTCGTCGCCGGGTACACCATCGCCAACGACATCACCACCCGCGACCTCGTCTACCGACCCGACCTCAAGGCCATAGGCACCGACTGGCTCCGCTCCAAGAACGCGCCCACCTTTCTGCCGACCGGGCCCTACATCGTTCCCAAAGAACTCGTCGGCGACCCGGCGGAGCTGCGCATCACCCTCAGGCTCAACGGCAAGATCATGCAGGACGAGTCCACCGCGGACATGATCTTCGACGTCGCCCGGCTCGTCTCCTACGCGTCGTCCAGGGTGACGCTCCGGCCCGGAGACCTCATCCTCACCGGCTCCCCCGCGGGCAACGGCTCGCACTGGGGGCGCTTTCTCAAAGAAGGCGACGTGATGGAGTGTGAGATCACCGGTCTCGGCATGCAGCGCAACTGCTGCACGCCGGAGAAAGGAGGATACAGGAAATGAGCGAGCACGGAACACCGGCCGGGAACACTGCAGGAGGAGATCCTCTCGTTCCCGAAGCCGTCGCGCAGACCGTGACGGCAGAACCCCGAAGAAGGGTGGGTCTTGGTTTCATCCTGGCTTTCTCCCTGGCTTACATGAGTGCCTGGATGGCTTACCTCACGCCGCCCTTCGTCGCGATGGCCGTAAAGGTCCGTCAGATCGATCCGGCAGGTAGTGCCGGGAGCCTGGCCTTCGTGCTGGGCGTCGGTGGTCTCTTCGCGATCGTCGCCTACCCCATCTTCGGCAAGCTCAGCGATCGCACCCCCTCCAGATTCGGGATGCGCCGTCCCTGGATAGCCGGAGGGTGGCTGGTCGGCACCATCGGTCTGCTCTTATGCGGGATGGGCCAGAGCATACACGTTGTTCTCCTGGGCTGGATCATCGCCCAGCTCGGGCTGAGTGCACTGCTGGCAACCCTTGTGGCTCTACTGCCAGACCACGTCCCGATGAGCCAACGGGGACTGGTTTCGGGATTCCTGGGTATGGGAATCCCCGTCGGAGCGATCGGAGGCACGTTCATAGCCCAGTCAGTCTCGGGCACGATTCCGCTCATGTTCCTGTTGCCAGCCGGTGTGGCCTTCGTATGCATAGCCATCCTCTTCAGCATCCTCGAAGATCGCAGGCTCGGTCTGGAACAGGTCAGAACACTGCCCCGCTACGGGTTGCGGGAATTCCTGGACAGCTTCTGGGTGAACCCACGCCGGCACCCGGATTTCGGGTGGGCCTGGCTCAGCCGGTTCCTGGTTTTCATGGGCGTGGATACGCTCGTGACCTACCAGGCCTTCTACCTCATAAACCATCTCGGACTGGATCCGGAGAAGGTCGCCCAGTTCGTCTTCCTCGGCACGCTGGTCCACTACGGGGCGCTCGTCCTGGTCAGCGTCGTTGGCGGATGGCTCTCCGACAGGCTCGGCAGGCGCAAAGTCTTCGTGATGAGCGCCGCGGCACTCTACGGGATAGGGCTCGCATTCATCGCCTTTGCACCCTCTTTCGAGGTGTTCTTGATCGGCATGGCGATAACCGGTCTCGCCGAAGGAATCTACTCGGCGGTCGACCTCGCCCTCGTAGCCGACGTACTGCCGCATCCAGACAACGTGGCCAAGGATCTTGGCGTCTTCCAGATCACCAGTTCGCTTCCGCAATCCCTCGCTCCCGCCGTTGCTCCGATTTTCCTCTCCATCCCGCTGTCTGGAGGCGGTCAGCCGGGCGGAAACTACACGGCACTCTTCGCGATAGCGGCGTTGCTCGCCTTCCTCGGTGCTCTGGCCGTGCGTCCTATTCGAGGCGTCAGATGAGCGTCGATCGCCCGGCCAGCAGTGTGGTGGACGTCCATACCCATGCCGTAGTGCCAGAGGCATTTGAGATCGTCGCCAATGAGAATGGCTTCCGGCTCGAGCGCGAGGCCGATCTGGCGAACTTCGGCTCAGAGACCATGAAACACCAGCTGGCAATGTTGGAGGAGATCGAAGCACCCCTCACCGATCCAGAGAGACGTCTTGAGGCAATGGACCGCCAGGGGGTGGACATACAGCTCGTAAGCCCCTCCCCCGCCCACTATCACACCTGGGCGGAGCCCGAGCTCGCTCGACTCATAGCTCGTACCGTGAACGAGGGTATCGCCAGATTTTGCAACTCTCATCCGGACCGCTTCGTCGGGCTCGGGTTCGCCCCGATCCAGCACCCAGACGTCGCCGAAGAGGCAATGGCGCATGCCGTCGTCGAGCTTGGTCTCAAGGGCGTGGAGATAACGACCTCGGCTCCTGGCAGAGAGCTCGGCGACGAGGCATATCGGGGCTTCTGGGCGCGGGCAGAGGAGCTGGGTGCTCTGGTCTTCATCCACCCCTGGGGGTGCACGCTGGGCGAACGCCTGAACCGTCACTATCTCGCCAACATCGTCGGCAACCCCGTCGAGACCACCGTGGCGCTCTCCCACCTCATCTTCTCCGGGCTCCTGGACTACCACCCGGATCTCAGGATCCTCGCCGCTCACGGTGGGGGTTATCTGCCCTTCTACACCGGTCGCTCCGACCACGGCTGGAAGGTCAGGCAAGAGATCCGCACCCCCAGAGAGCTACCGAGCAGCTATCTGAGAAGGCTCTATTTCGACTCTCTTGTCTACGAACCAGAGGCGCTGGCGTACCTCGTCTCGCGGGTCGGGGCCGAACGGGTGCTGCTCGGATCCGACTTCCCCTTCGACATGGGCGTCGAGGACCCGGTTGGACACGTCCACGCATCACCAGGCCTGGATGCGGCCGGACGGGATGCCATTTGCGGAGCCAACGCCACCAGGCTGCTGGGACTGGGCGAAAGGAGCGTGCAACGTCCCGAAGACCGCAGGACGACCGGAGTGAAGCTCTCGCCCGGGAAAGGAGTGGGAACGTGAGCACCCTGGTGAACTTCATAGACGACGCGATGCGGCGCCCACGCCGCGACGCTCGTCCGCCGCGGGAGGGTGTTCTCGCTGTCGATGAGTTTCGATTCCATGGGCCCCAGAAGGAGATCATGGGCCGGAGCAACCCGGTCCATACCATGCCTGAGACCGGGGACGAAGCCATGCACGGACGGCAGGATTTTCCCCACGGTATCGGAGGAGTGGACGATGTGATCTTCGTGCCCCTCCAGAGAACGACCCACTGGGCCGGGCTCGGGCACATCTTCGACCGCGGCCTGGCCTACAACGGCCGCCCCGCCGACGAGGTCGTGGTGTCGGCAGGTGATCTCGTAACCGGCATAGAGAACGTGGCAGCCGACATCGTGGGTCGGGGCGCGCTCCTAGACTTCGGGCATGCGATCGGTGAAGACGGTGAGCTTAACGCCGGCTTCGCCATCACCGAGGAGCACATCCACCAGACCATCGAGAGGCGAGGCCCCACCTCCGTGGTCGGCCGAGGAGACCCGGTCCTGGCAAGGATCGGTCAGCTCTCGCGTTGCCAACGGGAAGGATGGGGGCACTCTGCTCGCGGAGACGCTCCGGAGTTCTCGTTCTCCACCGCGCGGTGGCTCCATAGGACCGAGATGGCCGCGATCGCCACCGACACCCGGGACTTTGAGCTCCGCCCTCTCAGTTCAAGGAGGCGTTCTCGCCGCTGCACCAGGTCGTCATCCCGAACATGGGCCTTACTATCGGTGAGATGTTCGATCTTGGAGCGCTGGCCGAAGACCGCGCCCGAGATGGTGTCTACGAGCTCCTTCTCATGGCAGGCCCTCTGCCTGTCACCGGGACGGCAGGTGCACCAGTCGATACGATGGCCGTGAAGTGATGGATCGGATGACGGCACCTGCGGCGGAGTCTGTGCGATCGATCCTGCGGAGGAGAAACACATGAGCACATTCGAAGGCAAGATCTACTGGCGGGGTGAGTACGGATACGAGGAAGAGAGAACTGGTGCCGTCTTCAACGCTCGCAAACCAGATCGATTCCCGGCCGCCATCCTCAAAGCCGCGGGTGAGAACGACGTGATGGCTGGCGTGCGACTGGCCCGGGAGCGAGGACTGAAAGTCTCTGTACGCTCGGGCGGACACAGCTGGGTAGGCTGGGGGCTTCGGGACGAGGCCCTCCTCATAGACCTCTCCCAGATACGCGAGATATCTCTCGACCCCGACTCAATGATCGTGCGCGCCAGTCCGGCGGTCAACGGCGGGGCCGAACTGGACCCTTTTCTGGCCAGGCATGGCCTTTTCTTCCCTGGAGGACATTGCCCGGGACCAGGTCTCGGCGGGTTTCTCCTACAGGGAGGGATGGGATGGAACTGCCGGGGGTGGGGTTGGGCCTGTGAGCGCATTGAGGCCGTAGACGTCGTCACCGCTGACGGAGAACCGGTCAGGGCGGACGAGAACCAGAATGCGGATCTGCTCTGGGCCGCGCGGGGTGCCGGGCCCGGTTTTTTCGGCGTGGTGACGCGCTTCCACCTCAGGACGATGCCGCGCCCGGGGATGATCGCCCAGAGCACCTACGTGTATCCGCTGGACCTCTACGAGGAGGTGATGCACTGGATCTACGAGGTACACACCGACCTCGCACCCAGCGTAGAGCTGGTGGTCGTCGGGTGCAGGTTCCCACTGCCTCAGGAGGCCCGGCATCAGGGAGATCCCGTCATAGTCGTCGACGGCGTTGCATTCGTCGATACGCTCGAGGAGGCGACCAGGGCACTCTCCCCGCTCGAAACGTGTCCGGTAGTGGACCGGGCGCTCGTGCAGCGCTCTGCAAGGCCGACGACCATGGAAGCCCTGCGGGCCATCCAGAGAAATCAGAACCCAGAAGGACACCGTTACGCAGCGGATAACGCCTGGCTCTCCGCCGGACCAGGAGATGCCGTGCCGGCCCTGCGCGAGTTGTTTGCCACGATACCCAACGAGAAGTCCTTCGTCCTCTGGTTCAGCATGTCGCCCCTCCGTCAAATACCCGACATGGCCCTCTCCCTGCAAACCGACGTCTATCTTGCCGTATACACGATATGGGAGGATGAGGCCGACGACGAAGCCTGTCAACGCTGGCTCACTTCCCAGATGCGTCGGATAGAGCCGATCACGGCGGGACTCTTCCTGGCGGACGCAGACCTTGTGAGTCGCCCGGCCAGGTTCATGGCCGAAGACAACTGGCGCCGCCTGCAAAAGCTGCGTACCCGGTACGACCCAGACGGCCTGTTCTGCTCTTACCTGGCGGCGGAGGATGTTCCGCTCAACACCAATAAGTGGACCATCAGGAGTGACAGATGGTCTCGTCATGGCTCCGAGAAGAACGAGGAGGCTGAAAGTGCGAATAGCGAGATATGAATCCGGAGGCGTGGAAAGGCTCGGCGTTGTCTCCGGAGAGGAGATCCACCCGCTGCCGGAGGGAGTAAACCTCCTTCGATTGCTCGCCGCCGAACCGGAAGAGCGTGAGCGGATCACGCGGGCCGCGGAGGCACCGGTTGCCCTCTCCGGCGTTCGCCTGCTGGCTCCGCTCCGCCCACCCACGCTGCGGGATTTCGTGGTCTTCGAGGAGCACGTCGAGGGCGTTACCAGAAGCGTCTCGGGGGAGGGGGGGATCCCCGAAACCTGGTACGAGATCCCCACCTTTTACTTCGGCAACCCCTACTCCGTGATCGGCCCCTACGACCCCGTGCCGATCCCACCGGGCTGCCGGGCGCTGGACTTCGAGCTGGAGGTGGCCGCGATCGTGGGCCGGGCCGGGAGCGATCTGACGCCGGAGGAGGCGCGCGTACACATCGCGGGTTACACGATCCTCAACGACTGGTCCGCCCGCGACCTCCAGCGCCACGAGATGCAGATCGGACTGGGACCCGCCAAGGGGAAGGACTTCGCGAACACCCTCGGTCCCTGGATCGTAACCTCAGACGAGCTGGAGCCCTACCGCCGCGGCGACCGACTCGACCTCGAGATGGAGGTCTACGTGAACGGTGAAAAGATCGGAGACGACACCCTGGCCAACATGGCCTGGTCTTTTGAGGAACTGGCAGCCTACGCCTCGCGCGGCACCTGGATCATGCCGGGAGACGTGCTGGGATCAGGCACCTGCGGCTCTGGGTGCCTCGCCGAGCTGTGGGGGAGAACGGGCAGGCAGGAGCCGCCGCCGCTTGAGGCGGGCGACGTGGTGCGGATGACCGTCGAGGGGATCGGCGAGATCGAAAACCGCATCGTCGAGGGTGTGACTCCCGTGCCAATCCCCCGCGCACGGGCCGCCGCTTACAGGAGGAAGCGCGCGTGGGGCGGGTAGAGGGCAGGGTCATCGTGGTCACCGGGGCCGCCCGCGGGCAGGGCGCGGCGGAGGCGGCCGCGCTCGCCCGCGAGGGTGCCGTCGTCGTGGCGGCAGACGTCGCCGAGATACCGGACACAACGATCCCTTATGTCTCTTACCGGAAGCTCGACGTCACCTGCCCGGAGGATTGGCAAGCCCTCCGGACCTTCCTGGAAGAGCAGTACGGCCGGGTAGACGGGCTCGTGAACAACGCCGGGCTCACCCACCGGGCACGCCTCGGGGAGGTGGCACTCGCGGACTGGGAGCATGTTTTCTCCGTCAACGTCACCGGGGTGCTTCTCGGTATACAGACGCTCTTGCCTCTCATGCCGCGTGGCGCCTCGATCGTCAACGTCGGTTCGCTCGCGGCGCTCACCGGACACTACACCGTGGCTTACACGGCGAGCAAGTGGGCGCTCAGGGGTCTCTCGCGGGTCGCCAGCATGGAGCTCGGTCCGCGCGGCATCCGGGTCAACACGATCCACCCGGGCTACATAGAAACCCCGATGACCGCCTCGGCCCCACCAGCCTTTCTCAAGGCCAACGACGCCGCCACCCCGCTCGGTCGGCCCGGGACTGTGCATGAGGTCGCACCACTCGTGGTTTTCCTCCTCTCTGGAGAATCCTCGTACATAAACGGAGCGGAGATCCCGGTCGACGGCGGCCAGTGGGCTCACGGTGGGGCTAAATTCCTCTCCGACGCGCTACAGCGAGAGGCGATGGAAAGATCGAAAGGAGACTGAGGAGAATGGCTTACGTGGTTGCGGCGAAATGGGTTGCGAAAGAAGGAGCGGAGGAGAAGGTTCTGGCGGCGATACGGAAGCTGATCCCGGCATCACGCAACGAGCCGGGGTGCCTCTTCTACCAGCCCAATCAGGATCCGGATAACCCGCGGGTGTTCTTCTTCTACGAGATCTACACGGATGAGAAGGCCTACGAAGCGCACGGCGCCTCGGAGCATTTCCAGCGGTATGGCTTCGGGGAGGCGATCCCCGCGCTCGAGAGCCGAGAGCGCAGCTTCTACCAGACGATAGATCTCTAGCGCGAGATGGGACGGCTCGACGGCAAGGTCACTCCGATCTCCGGGACGGCGCGGGGACAGGGAAGGGCGGCAGCACTGCGCTTCGCCGCCGAGGGAGCCCTCGTGGTCGGCGGCGATCTCCTGAAAGAAGCAGCGGTGGAGACGGTGAAGATCGTCAGGAAACTCGGCGGCACGATGCTCAGTGTGGATTCGCTGGACGTGACCGACGAATCGTCCGTCAGTTCCTGGATCCAGACGGCCGCAAATGCTTTCGGCAAGACAGACATCCTCTACAACAACGCTGGAGCCGTGCGCTTCGTGTCCGTGGATGAGCAATCGTTCGATGACTGGCGCTTCACCCTCACGGCGGAACTCGACTCCGTCTTTCTGGCTTGCAAACATGCCTGGGGATTCCTCAAAGAGGGAGGAGGTGGCGCAATCATCAACATCGGGTCTACCGCCGGTATGCGGGGCTCCATGACCAACGCCCGGACCGCGCACACCGTGTCCAAAGGCGGCGTCATAGCCCTGACCCGCCAACTGGCCGCCGAAGGAGCGAAATACGGCATCCGCGTGAACTGCATCAGCCCCGGCATGATCTCGACCGAGGGGGCGCGAAAGACGCTCCTGCATCCGGACCACCCGATGTACGAGATCTCGCAGAGTATCCCGCTCCGCCGTGTTGGGACGCCGGAGGACGTAGTCAGCGCAGCGGTATTCCCCGCCAGCGACGAAGCAGCATACATCACCGGGGCGAACCTCGTCGTCGACGGGGGCTGGTCCGCCGCGCTCCCCGGCGCGCGAGATGCGGGATGAACGGCAAGAGAAGTGCAGCAGTACGGTTTGAGCTCTATCACGTGGGCATCTCGGTAGCTGACCTCGATGCGATGACAGCCTGGTATGCCAACACTTTGGGCTTCACGGTCGAGGGTGCCTTCGAGGTGGAGCAGAAGGGTCTACGCGGGCGTCTGCTCTCGCATGCGTGTGGGCTCGGGCTGGAGCTGCTGGAACGGGCTGGCTCCAAGGTGGTCGGGAACTACTCCGACCCGTTCGCGGCGGCACTGATACGAGGCTACGGGCACATCGCTCTCAGGGTCAGTGACCTGGACGCCTGCTTTGAGCATCTGATCTCCGCTGGTGCTCGAGCGGTCTGGTCCCCACGACCCGCTCCGATCCCCGGCTCTCGCATGGCCTACGTCTCCGACCCCGAGGGAAACCTGATCGAACTCGTCACCTGAAAGAACTGATGGCGACTACGGTTGTCTTCTTCGGAATGGAACACGGCATCTCTTCCGGACCACCTTGCTCCCGGAGAAGGTGCTCGCGATAAGCCGCTCGACGTCATTCTCCCAGCCAGACCATCACCCGAAGATACACCCCCATATCACACGGTTTGGGTGCCCCCAGCGACGGTACGTCTCCGGGCGACGTCAAATCCCTACGGGACTACACCTTGGCCAGGGCGACGGCGATGCGCGCGGCGAGGCGGGCGTTGTTCCCGACTATCTTCTCGTTCACCTCCAGGCTCCTGCCCCCGGTGACTTTAAGGAAGTGATCCAGCAGGAAAGGCGTGACCTCCCTGCCCCGTATGCCGTGGCGCTCGAGAGCCTCGAGGCCGCTCTTCAGCGCCTCGTCGTGTAGCTCCGGGTCGAGCTGGTCCTCGGGAGAAACGGGGTTCGCGATCACCAGCCCGCTGCGCTCGAGGCCGACGGCCGGGAGGTTCTCCATCAGGCGGGCGACCTGCGTCTCGTCGTCCAGGGACCAATCCAGCGAATATCCCGAGTCGGAGAGGTAGAAGCCGGGGAAGCGGTCGGTTCCGAACCCCACCACCGGAACACCGAGCGTCTCCAGATACTCCAGGGTCGCCGGGACGTCGAGGATGGATTTCACGCCCGAGCAGACCACGGCGACCGGCGTGCGGGAGAGGGCGGCGAGGTCGGCCGAGACGTCCCAGGACTCACGCGCCCCGCGGTGCACCCCGCCGAGCCCCCCGGTGGCGAAGAGCCGTATTCCGAGGCGCGCAGCGAGATGCGCCGTGGCGGCGACGGTCGTCGCCCCGTGGATGCCCTTCGTCGCCGCGATGGGGAGGTCGCGCGCCGAGAGCTTGGCCACCTCCTCCGCGGTTGCGAGAAGCTCTATCTCGTCCGTCCCGAGCCCCACCCTGGGGACGCCACCGACGACGCCCACGGTCGCGGGAACCGCACCCTCATCTCGTACGATCTCCTCCAGCTCGCGGGCGACGCGCAGGTTGTCCGGTCGGGGCAGGCCGTGAGAGATCAGGGTGGACTCCAGCGCGACGACCGGACGGCCCTCCCGCAGGGCCTCCTCCACCTCCGGGCTGGCTTCGATCCTTGCTTTCAATGGATCACTCCTTGCGGTAGGGGCGACCGATCGCCGCCGGGGGGATCGCCCTGCCCCCGACGCCCGCGAGCACCAGGATCGTGAGTACGTAGGGGATCATCTGCGAGAACTCCACCGGGACGAAGCCCTGCCCGTAGCGGGTCGCGACGGCCTCCGCGAAGCCGAACAGGAGCGCGGCCAGGGTGGCGCCTATCGGGTGCCAGCGACCGAAGATCATCGCCGCGAGCGCGATGAAGCCCCGCCCGCCGGTCATGTTCTCGGTGAACGCTGAGAGGAGCCCCGTCGAGAGGTAGAGCCCTCCGAGCCCGGCCATCACCCCCGAGATCGCAACCCCGTAGTAGCGCATCCGGCTCACGCTGATCCCGGCGACGTCGACCGATTCGGGGGACTCACCGGTCGCCCTGAGCCTGAGCCCGAAGCTGGTCTTGAAGAGCACGAAGTATGCCAGGGGGATGAGCAGGTACATGATGTAGACGATCGCGTCCTGATCGAAGAGGGCGGGGCCTGCGAACGGGATCCTGCTGAGGAGCGGGATGCTCAGGTTGTTGAAGTTGGGGACGGTGGGCGTGGTGCCCTTGTGCCCGAAGATGATGAGCATGATGAACCCGGGGGCGGCGAGAGCGAGCAGGTTTATGGCGGTGCCGGAGATAATCTGGTCGGCCTCGAAGGTTACGCACATCAGCGCATGGATGAGCGCGAAGACGAGCCCGGCGAGGAGCGCGAAGAGGAGCCCCACCCACACGCTCCCGGCGAAGTACCCGCCCACGGCCCCGGCGAACGCGCTGATCAGCATCATCCCCTCGAGCCCTATGTTCATCACCCCCGAGCGCTCGCTGAAGACCGCCCCGACGGCCGTGAGGATGAGCGGTGTGGCGTTGCTGATGGTCCCCGAGAGGAGCGGCGTGATCTGACCCACAAAATCCGCCACTCAGGCCTCCTTCCCTCTCCTGCCCGAGAGCATCGCCCTGAGGCGTTTTCTGCCTATAAGGAGCTCGACGAGCCCCACCGCCGTGACGAAGAGCAGTATGATCGCGATGATCACGTTCGCGAGATCCAGCGGCACCTGCGTCGCGAACTGCATCTGCTGCGCCCCGCCCTGCAGCGCCCCGAGCAGGAGCGCCCCGAGCACGATCCCGGCCGGGTGGTTGCGCCCGAGCATCGCGACCCCGATGCCGTTGAACCCGAGGTTCGAGACGAACGGCACGCTCATGCTCCCGAACGTCCCGATCACCTCGATCCCGCCACCCACGGCCGCGAACGCCCCGCCTATGGCCATCGCGAGCGTCGTGCTCAGCCCGAGGCTCATCCCCGCGTAGCGGGCGGCCTCCGGGGAGTGCCCCACGGCGCGCAGCGTGTAGCCGAGCGTGGTGCGCCACAGCAAGAGGTACGCCGCCACCGCGGCCAGTATGGCGACGAGCGAACCGTAGTTGGCCTGCCCGAGCCCGCCCCCGAAGTAGGCGAGCCGGGCGCTCACGAAGCCGGTGCCCGGCACCGTGCCGTGCCCGGAGAACGGGTGTTGCGCCAGCCAGTAGGCGAGGTTTATGCCCACGTAGTTGAGCATGATCGTGGTTATCACCTCGTGCGCCCCGAAGCGGGCCTTGAGAAGTCCGGGGATGGCCCCCCACAAAAACCCCGCCGCGAGACAGGCCAGGATGATGATCGCCACCCACACCACTCCGCTCCCCGCGACGGTGGTGCCGAGCGCGGCCGCGGTGATCGCCCCGATGAAGAGCTGTCCCTCACCCCCGATGTTGAACATCGAGGCCCGGAAGGGGATCGCGAAGGCGAGCCCGGTGAGGACCAGCGGCGTGGCGTTTACGAGCGTCCGGCCCACCGCCGGCGCCGAGCCGAACGCCCCGTCGAGCAGCGCCCCGTAGGCCGCCGCCGGGTTGTTGCCGGTCGCCGCGACGATGATCGCCCCTATCACGAGCGCGAGCACTATCGCGACGACCGGGAAAAGGAGCGCCCGGATGCTCCCGACGAGCAGCCGGCGGGCAAAAGAGCCGGTGACTCCGGCCGCGCTCACCTGAGGCCCGCCTCCTCGGGGCTGTGCCCGGCCATCAGCAACCCCAGCTGTTCGTCGGTCGCCTCACCGGCCTCCAGCTCGCCCACTATCCCGCCGTCGTAGATCACCGCGATCCTGTCGGAGAGCGAGCGCACCTCTTCGAGCTCCATCGAGATCAGGAGCACCGCCTTGCCCGCCTCCCGCTGCTTCAGCAACATCTCGTGCACGAACTCTATCGCCCCCACATCCAGACCCCGGGTGGGCTGGGAGGCGATGATGACCCCGGGCTCCCCGGAGAGCTCGCGCGCCAGGATCACCTTCTGCTGGTTGCCCCCGGAGAGGGTCCGGGCCGGCGCGTCCGGGTCGAGCGGCCTCACGTCGAAGGCCCGAAGCTGCTTCTCCGCCTCCCGGCGCATCCGGCCCGGGAAGAGCCATCCCCACCGCGAGAACGGCGCCTTCGCGTAGGATTTCAGCGCGTAGTTCTCGGCCAGCGTGAACTCCTGCACGAGCCCTTTCTCCCTGCGGTCCTCCGGGATGTACGCGAGCCCCCGCTCGTGGCGCTCCCGCGCGCCGAGGTGCGTCACCTCCTCCCCGTCGAGGTAGACCCCGCCGGAGTCCACGGGGCGCATCCCGGCGAGCGCCTCGGCGAGCTCGGTCTGCCCGTTGCCGTCGACCCCGGCTATCCCGAGGATCTCCCCGGCACGCACCGCGAGGTCTACGCCCCTGACTCCCACCCCGAACTCCGACTCGACGACGAGCCCCCTCACCTCCAGCCGGAGGGCCTCCCCCTTCACCTCCGGCTTCTTCTCCACCTGCAGGACCACGTCCCGCCCGACCATGAGCCGGGCGAGCTGCCGGGCGTCGGAGTCGGAGGTGCGCACGGTGTTCACGACCCTCCCGTCGCGGATGACCGTTATGTTGTCGCTCACCCCGAAGAGCTCCTCGAGCTTGTGGGTGATGAAGATGATCGAGAGCCCGTCGGCGACGAGCTCCTTCAGGACCCCGAAGAGGTCCCGCGTCTCCTGCGGCGTGAGCACGGCCGTGGGCTCGTCCAGGACCAGGATGCGCGCCTCCCGGTAGAGCGCCTTGAGGATCTCGACCCGCTGCTGCAGCCCCACCGAGAGGTCCGCCACCCGGGCCCTCGGGTCCACCCGGAGCCCGTAGCGCCGGCTGAGCTCCTCGGTGGCCCGGATCGCCCCGCTCATGTCCAGCGTCCCACCCCTCCCGCGCGGCTCCGAGCCGAGCACGATGTTCTCCGCCACGGTGAGCCGCGGGATGAGCGTGAAGTGCTGGTGGACCATCCCGATCCCGAGCCGGACCGCATCCGCCGGGGTCCGGATCTCGACCCGCTCCCCGTCGACGAAGATCTCACCCTCGTCCGGGCTGTAGAGGCCGTAGAGGATCTTCATCAGGGTGGACTTGCCCGCCCCGTTCTCCCCCAGAAGCCCCAGGACCTCGCCGCGGTGCAGCACGAGCGAGATGTGGTCGTTGGCCACGACGGGCCCGAAGGTCTTCGTGACCCCCCGCATCTCGAGTACGGCCGGAGGGCCGGAGGGTCGGCGTTCCGTATCCCTGCCTGCGCTCATCCGGCTCTACCCGGACTACTTAGAAGGCGTGGTGGGCACCTTTATCTTGCCCGAGATTATCCCCTCGCGCGCCTTCTTCAGGTCGTTCTTGACCTTCTGGGGGACGAGGTTCGAGAAGCGGTGGAACGGCGCCAGCTTGTAGCCTCCGTTCTTGAGCCCGAACTCTATGGTCTTCCCGGCGGGGAACTTGCCCTTCGCGGCATCCTCTATCGTCTGGAAGACCGCGTTGTCCACGCCCTTGACCGTCGAGGTCAGGATCGGATCCTTCGGGAACTGCGGGGCCTGGTCCTGGTCCACCCCGATGGCGAAGACGTGCTTCTCACGCGCCGCCTCGAAAGCCCCCGAGGCGCTGTTGCCCGCCGCCGGGTAGACGATGTCCGCCCCCTGGCTGATCTGGTTGAGCGCGATCTGTTTGGCCGTCGCCGGGTCGTTGAACGCATCCGGGGTTGAACCCACGTACTGGTCTATGACCTTGCAGTCCGGGCACACGGACTTCACCCCGGCGTCGAACCCGGCCTGGAAGCCGCGGATCAGGGGCGAGTTCTGCCCTCCTATGAAACCGACGACCTTGGTCTTGGGGTTGGTGTAGGGCGTTTTGATCTGGGTCATGTCCCCCGCGACCACGCCCGCGAGGTAGGCCCCCTGGTTGTCGCTGAAGATGAGGCTCGCCACGTTCGGGGCCTTCACCACCGAGTCGACGATCGCGAAGTTGGTGTCGGGGTACTGCTGGGCGACCTGCTTCAAAGCGTCGGACTGCAAGAACCCGATGGCGTACACCGGCTTGTAGCCGGAGCTGGCGAGCTGGGAGAGGTTGCTCTGGTAGTCGGTCGGCGAGCTGGACTGCAGGACCTCTATCTTCACCCCGAGCTTCTTCCTGGCCTCCTTGAGGCCCTTGTACGCCGCGTCGTTGAACCCCTTGTCCCCGAGCCCGCCGACGTCGGTGTTCATCGCCGGTTTGACCTTGCTGTTGCCGCCGGCGCTCGCCTGCTTGCCGCCCGAGCCGGCCTTGCCGCCACCGCCGCTTGAGCCCCCGTTCGCCGAGCCGCCGGAGCCGCATCCGGCAAGGACCAACGCGAGCAACACCACCACTGCCAGTAACCCGACGCGTTTGATCACCCTTAAAACCCCGCTTCGAAGAGACGCCTAGACCGTTCGCTCAATTCTATATATCCGGGGAACTTCTCCGCAACCCCCCTCACCTCACCTCCTCGTCCGCGAGAGCCGGGATCACCTCGCGCCCGTACGCCTCCAGCGTCTGCTCCATCGCGTCGTGCATGAGGTAGAGGTTGAACTGATCCGCACCGAGGTCTCTCAGGGTCTTCAACTTCTCGACGTGCTCCTCCGCCGTGCCGAGCACGCAGAACCGCTCGACGATCTCGTCCGGCACGAACTCCGTGGTCGGGTTGTCCGCCCGTCCGTGGTGGGAGTAGTCGTAGCCTTCACGGGCCTTTATGTAATCGGTGAGCTCGCGGGGCACCTCCCCGTCCTCTCCGTAACGGGCGACCAGGTCCGCCACGTGGTTGCCGACCATCCCGCCGAACCACTGGCACTGGTCGCGCTGGTGGGAGATATCCCCCCCGACGTAGGCCGGGGCGGCGACGCAGATGGTTATCTCGTCCGGATCACGCCCTGCCGCCTCCGCCGACTCCCTCACCCGCGAGAGGGTCCAGCGCAGGATCACCGGATCCGCGAGTTGCAGGATGAACCCGTCGGCGACCCGCCCGACGAGGTCGAGCGCCTTCGGCCCGTAGCCCGCTACCCACACCTCCAGGCGCCCCTCCCTCACCCAGGGGATTCGCACCCTGCCCCCCGGCATCTCGACCTCCCGTCCCCCGGCGAGCTCCCTTATGACGCGGATCGCCTCCTCGAGCTGCCCGAGCGTCGTCGGCTTCCTCCCGAGCACCCGCTGCGCCGAGTCCCCGCGCCCGATGCCGCAGACCGTGCGTCCTCCGAACATGTCGTTCAACGTGGCGAAGATAGAGGCCGTCACGGTAGGGTCACGGGTCGCCGGGTTGGTGACGAACGGACCTACCTTGATCCTCTCCGTCGCCGAGAGCATCTGCGAGTGGATCACGTATGGCTCCTGCCAGAGGATGTGCGAGTCGAAGGTCCAGGCGTGGGTGAACCCGAGCTCCTCGGCGCGCCTGGTCAGCTCGACGATGCGCCAGGCCGGTGGGTCCGTCTGGAACGTTACGCCGAAGTCCATCTCTCAGGTGGCCTCCGGCTCCCGCTCGGACTCCGCGGCGGGCTCGCGGGCACCCCCGGTGGCGTAGCTGAGCACCAGGTAGGCCAGCCCGGCGGCGAAGAAAGTGAAGAAGAGCCCGTAGTTGTAGAGGCTCTCGACCAGGCTCGGGTTCTGGAAGACCCCGCCGAAGTTCGGGGTGGTCGCGGCCTTGACGAAGCCGGGGATGACCGGCACCACACCGACCAGCACCGCGACGATGGCCCGCCAGTTCCACCCGCCGGAGTACGCGTAGCGCCCGTCGGTCTTGTAGAGGTCGGGAACGGAGAGGTTGCGGCGGCGTACGATCCAGTAGTCCGAGATCATCACCGCAGCTATCGCCCCGAGCAGGCTGCTGTAGCCGACGAGCCAGGTGAAGATGTAGGCGCTCGCGCTCTCGTAGAGCACCCAGGGGAACGAGATGATCCCGATGACCGCCGTTATGAGCCCGCCGGTCCGGAAAGAGATGTACTTCGGCAGCAGGTTCGAGAAGTCGAAGGAGGGCGAGACGACGTTGGCGGCCATGTTCGTCGAGATCTGAGCGATGGCGACGATTATCATCGCGGCGATCAGGACCACCGGCAGCCCCCCGGCGATCTTGGTGGTGAGCGCGACCGGGTCCCAGATGGGCTTGCCGAAGATGACCACGGTGGCGGCGGTGACCGCTATCCCGAGGAAGCTGAAGGCGGTCATCGTCGGCGGGAGCCCGATGACCTGCCCCAGAACCTGCGCCCGCTGGCTTTTGGCGTAGCGGGTGAAGTCCGGGATGTTCAGAGACAGCGTGATCCAGTAACCCACGTTCGCGGCGAGCCCGGTCCAGAAGAGCGACCAGAAGGGAGCATTCCCCTGTTGCAGCCTAGCCGAGGCGGTGAAGACGTGCCCCACCCCGCCACCGGCGACGAATCCCCAGACGAGGAGCACCACCCCGCCCAACAGGAGGAGCGGTGCGGCGATCGACTCGAACCTCCTCACCCCCTCGACCCCGAACAGGATTATCGCGACCTGCACGCCCCAGAAGATGAAGAAGGTGATGAAGCGGTGCCCGGGAACGTCCTGCCAGCCGCCGTAGGCCGCGGTGGCGAGGGCGTCCACGGCGAGCCCCCCGATCCAGGTCTGTATCCCGAACCAGCCGCAGGCGACGAGCGCCCGGGCTATCGCGGCGAAGTTCGCCCCCCGCACCCCGAACGACGAGCGCACGAAGACCGGGAAGGGCACCCCGTACCTGGTTCCGGCATGCGCGTTCAAGAGCATCGGGATCAGGACGAGCACGTTCCCCAAGGAGACCGTGAGCAGCGCCTGCCACCAGTTCATCCCGGCGACCATGAGCCCGGAGGCCAGGGTGTAGGTGGTGATGACGACGCTCATCCCGATCCAGAGCGCCGCGATGTTGTAGGTCGTCCAGGTCCTCTGCTCCGCCCCCGTGGGAGCGAGGTCCTCGTTGTAGAGCGGTGAGGAGCCGACCTCCTCTTCGAGCCGCTCCACCTCGCGCCTTCCTACCGCCACGTCCCGTTCCACTCTCTCCTCCTTTACTCCGGCACGGCTCCTTCTTCTCCACGAAAGAGCCTAGTGCCTCCCCACCCGAAACTTCCTCGGCCCGCCGGACGGATCAGCCCCACCCGTCTCCCGTCCCGCCTGGCCGGATGTACAGCCCCCGTTCAGGCTCCCCCGAAACCTCTCCCTTCCAGGGGCGACCCGGCGCTCACCGCCGCCCGCCTCCACCGGCGACCCAGCCCACCGTCTTGACCGCGAGCCGGTAGAACGCCTGCACTGCGAGCGCGATGTCTTCCTCGGGGGTGTCCTCCTCTTTGGTGTGGCTGAGCCCCCCGAGGGATTTGACGAAGAGCATCACCGTAGGCATCAGCGGGGCCATCTCCGCCGCATCGTGCAGCGGCCCCGATGGGAGCCGATGCGAGGTACCGGTGACCTCCTGCACGGCCTCCTCGGCCATCTCGATGAGGTGTTCGTCGAACGGACGGGGCTCGATGCGCCAGAGCCTCTCCCAACGCACCTCACAGCCCTCCTCGCGCGCGATGCGTTCGCTGTTCTCTTTTGCCACGGCGAGCATGTCCGATATCACCCCGGCGTCGAGGGCCCGCTGGTCGAGCGACATCTCGCACCACCCGTTGAACGCGGTGACGATGCCGGGCGAGACGTTGACGAATCCGGTGGTGGCGCGTACGTCGTCGCGGTGGGCGGCGTCGTCCCGGAACGCTATGGCCGAGCGCGCGGCGGCGATGAACGCATCCTTCCTCACGTCCATCGGGGTCGACCCGGAGTGGGCGTGCTGCCCGGTGAAGCTGACCGCGTGCCGCTCGACCCCGAAGGTGCCGAGCACCACCCCGACCGGGATGTCCAGCCGCTCGAGCACCGGCCCCTGCTCGATGTGCAGCTCGAGGTAGGCCGCGGCGTTCTCGAGTTGCCGGTGCGACTCGTTCATCCTGTCTAGTTCGACGCCGTGCTCCCTGAGCGCGTCGGGGAGCGCGATACCGTCCCTGTCCTTCAGGTTGCGCACCTCGTCGGGGTCGAGCGTCCCCGAGCAGGCGCTCGATCCCAGAAGGCTCCTCCCGAAGCGTGCTCCCTCCTCGTCGGCCCAGTCCACGAGCCGCACGGTCACGGGGAGCTCGTCCCGCTGCGCCAGCACCCGCAGCGTCTCCATCGCGGCGATGGTGTTCAGGCAGCCGTCGAGCCAGCCACCGTTCGGGACGGAGTCTATGTGCCCGCCGAGCAGGACGGCCCTCTCCGAGGCCCCGCGCACGGTGCCCCAGAGGTTGCCGGCTTCGTCCGTCTCGACCTCACAGCCGATCTCATCGAGCTTCTCCCTCAGCCACCGGCGGGCCTTCGCCCACTCGTCGGTCCAGCAGACCCTGCGCGCCCCTTCTGGACCACCGGTGAGCTCCGCGAGCTCCTTCAGCTCGGCTATAGCGCGCCCGTGGTCGACGTTCTCCGCGATCTCCATCTCCTCAGCCCACCTTCTCCTTCGACTCCACCTCTGCGAGCGCCTCATCGAAGACCTCGGCCGCCCTTCTGGCCGCCTCGCGGGTTATGGTGAGCGGCGGCGCTATGCGGATGGCGTTGCCCCTCAGACCCCCCTTGCCGACGAGCACCCCGCGCTCCCGGCAGGCCTCGAGGAAGCGGGCCGCCGCAGCACCGTCGGGCTCACCGCCGGGTCCGACGATCTCGATGGCGAGCATCAGGCCCCTGCCGCGCACCTCGCCCACGCAGCGGTGCTCTCCGGCGAGCGCGACGAGCCGCTCTTTCAGGTAGCCGCCGACTTCGTCGGCGTTCTTCTGCAGGTCGTTCTTGAGGATGTACTCCAGGTTGGCGAGCGCCCCGGCTGTCGAGATCGGGTTGCCGCCGAAGGTGGAGATGTGCTGCTTGGGGGAGAGGGAGTCGATGACCCCGGCTCTGCCCATCACCGCCCCGATGGCTAGCCCGTTTCCGAGCCCTTTCGCCATGGTGATGAGGTCGGGTTCCACCCCGGACTGCTCGATGCCCCAGAAGTGGCTCCCGGTGCGGCCGAAAGCGGTCTGTACCTCGTCGGAGACGAACAGGACGCCGTACTCGTCCAGGATCTCCTTCACCCGCGAGAGGTAGGCGGGGGGCAGCTCCACGAACCCCCCCACGCCCTGTATCGGCTCGGCGATGAAGGCCGCCACCCGCCCGGTGGTGGAGGTCTCGATCAGGCTCCGCACGTCCTCGGCGCACGCCCGGGCCAGTTCTTCCGGGTCGTCGTGGCGCCCGTAGAGCGGGCTGTATGAGCGGTGCGGGGGCATGGCGTAGGAGACGTCCAGCGCGGTGCGCGGGGTGGGCCTCCAGCTCCCCTGGCCGGTTATCCCCATGGTGCCGAAGGATCCACCGTGGTAGGAGCCGCGGAGGGCTATCACCTCGCTCGAGGAGCGGTAGGTCGTCGCGAAGAGCAGCGCCGCCTCGTTTGCCTCCGAGCCGCTGCCGACGAAGAAGACCTTCTGCTCCCCCGAGATGGGGGAGAGAGAGATCAGCTTCTCCGCCAGCCTGACCTGGCTCTCGATCAGGTAGAGGGTCGAGGAGTGGAAGATCTTCTGCGCCTGCTCCTTCACGGCCTCGACGATCTCCGGGACGGCGTGCCCGCTTATGGTGGTGACGATCCCGCCGAAGAAGTCCAGGTACTCGTTGCCCTCGGAATCCCAGACCCTGTAGCCCTCCCCGCGCACGAGCTCGATGGGCTTCTCGTAGTAGAGCGAGATCCAATCCGGCAGCACCGCCCGGTGCCGCTCGTACAGCTCCTCCGGCTTCATACGATCACCAGCCTTCTGCTCCTCCAGACGATGAGACCTACCAACTCCACGCATGCAAGGTTGTCCTACAGATTACACCTCGTGAGGTTCCTTTGTAAACAAGGGAAGGCAGGTGCTGCGCCCGCGGAAGGTCACCCTCACCTCGTCGCCGAACTCCAGATCCACCGAATCCAGGTAATCCGGCTCACCGGGATCCCGACCGTCCAGATACCGCCGGAGGAAAGCGCGCAGAAGAGGTGAATGTGTCACGCAGACGTACCTTCTAGAAGGAGCCCCCGAGCGAAGGTCGCGCAGGCTCGAAGAGAATGCCAAGACCCGCCGGGCGACGGCATCGCCATCCTCACCCGGCGGGTCCCGACGTTCCAGCCAGAAACCGATGCGGTCGGGTGAACGCCAGAACTCTCCGAAGAAATGATGTTCGGTGAGGTCCTTTACGGAGGGCCCGGTCTTACCGAGCTGGGCGGCGAGCGCCTCGGGTGAGCTCCCTATCTCCACCCGGACCCCGGCCACGTAAAGGTCGGGGTTGCGCAACGCCCACTCCTCCGTGGGAGGGTGCAGCTCGATCCCCGCCCCCTGATCGGCTGCAGCCCGAAGACACCTCTCCACACCACGGCGGATGGCGCAGGCGGTCTGGCGCGTTCGCCGCGTCGGCGCGTACAGGAAGAAGACGCTCTCGTCACGCCCCAGCTTCCTGCCGAGCCGGACGCCGGCCTCGACCGCCTGCGCGAGTCCCCTCTCGGTGAGAGGAACGTCGCCCTTGTGCGAGGAGATCTCCCCGTGTCGGATCAGATGCACCCTGAGAAGAGAGACGCTCATCCTTCGACGATCGCGAAGGCGCGGGCCGGGGCGCTCTCGACACCGGCGAATTTGTAGAACGGGGCGAAGAACCTGCAGCGCGGGGGCAGGCTCCCCAGGTTGACCAGCCCCTCCACCAGCGGTATCCCGGCGCCCAGTATCACGTTGTGCACCACGAACTCCTCGGGTTTCCAGCCTGGCTCGCGGGCGGCGGGCTCTTCGAAGAAGTCACAGCCGATGCACTTTGGCTCTCTCCTGACCAGCCAGCGGGCGGCACCCTCCGTCAGACCCGGCGAACGGCGGAAGTATTCGCGTTGGCCGATGGCACGCTCGGCCCAGCCGGTGCACAGCAGCAGGATGTCCCCCGGCCTGATGTATTCCCCGGCCGATTCCAGACGTGCAAGGGCACCTTCGAGATCGGGGACGTCTATCAGATCCATGGCCTCCACGGGCCTCACGTCCAGCAACACCGCCTCCCCCATCACCCGCTCCAGCGCCACCTCGTCGATGCTCTCCCCTCCCTCCACGACGTGCAACGCCGATTCCACGTGGCACCCGGTGTGCAGGCTCATCAAGGTAGTCTGGGCGGACTGCCAGTAACCGGGCTTGGTACGGACCTCGAGCTGCACCCCGAGATCCGTCGAAGGAGGCCCCTTGAAGCCGTGGGGGACCGCCGGGCTGAGATCCACTATCTTCTCCACCACATATCCCCTAAACGTCCATCGTCTCGTAAAATTCCCGCTCCCGGCTCTCGAGCAGCGGTATCGCCTCTCCGAAGCCGTACTTCTGGAAGTGCTCAGAATTCACATGAGCCTGATAGGCCTCCTCGTCCTCGTACTGCTCGTAGAAGTAGAAGAGGTTGGGGTTCCCAGGATCCCGATGAGGCTGGTAGAAGAGGTTGCCCGGCTCCCGCCGCGAAGGCTCCACGAGCTTCCGGATCGCCTCCTCGACCCTCTGCGCCTCCCCTTCCTTCGCCGTCCATTTCGCGCTGACCACGTAGGCCATCTTCAGCCTCCCTTTCTTCCGACGCGGTTTCTCAATACTCCTATACCTTCGATCTCCATCTCTACGAGGTCTCCCTCCTCCAGCCAGCGGTCCAGCTCCAGCCCGGATCCGCCGGCGGCCGTCCCAGACCCGAACACCTCGCCGGGGTAGATGGTCTGGGCCAATGAAGCGTAGGCGATGAGGTCTGCGAACCCGTGATGCATGTTAGCGGAGCTGTCCTCGCCCCACACCTCGCCGTTGACCCGCACGCGCATCAACAGGTCGCTCGCGTCCAGCTCGTCCGCCGTAACTATGCATGGTCCCAGCACGTTGGATCCATCCCAGTCTTTGGCCTTGGACGGGCCCATGCCCACCGGGAGCTCGCGGGCCTGCACGTCGCGCGCCGAGAGGTCATTCCAGATGGTATAGCCGAAGATGTACTCCCGGGCTTTCTCTCTGGGAATGTCCTTGCCCTCGCGCCCGATGATCGCCGCGAGCTCCAGCTCGTGGTCGAGGCGGTCCGTGTAGTGGGGCCAGGGGATTTCCTCCTCGGGCCCGATCACGGTGTCCGGCATGCCTTTGTAGAAGGCGGGGACCTCGTACCACTCTTCTGGGATGGGCCTCCCGAGACGACCCAGCGCGTTCCTCATGTGTCCCTCGAAGGTCAGGAAGTCGCGCATCGAACGCGGCCTCAAAGGGGCGAGCAACCGTGCATCCGGCACTGGCTCTCGACCGGAAACCGGCGCTCCCGCCTCTATGAACGCGACCATGTCGCCGTCGAACCCGACGTCCACGACACGCCCGTCCTCGAGCAGGCCCACCCTGGGTCTGCCACCGGCCACGTACGTCACCAGCCTCACGTCCTTCCCCTCCTCGCAACGGAACGCAGCTCGCTCGCCGCGAGCTTCACCGCTTCCACGATCTTCACGTAGCAACCACAGCGGCACAAATTCCCACCGAGATAACGCCGGATCTCGTCCTCCTCGGGGTCAGGGATCTCCTCGAGCAACCGAATCACGGTGAGTATCATGCCCGGCGTGCAGTAGCCGCATTGGAAAGCCTGCACCTCTTCGAACGCCCTCTGGACCGGGTGCTCCCCGCCGAGCCCCTCGACGGTCGTGACACTGCGCCCCCCCGCGAGCGGGGCCAGAAGCAGGCAGGAAGAGACCGGTTCACCGTCGAGAAGCACCGTGCATGCCCCGCACACCCCGATGCCGCAGGTTTCCCGCACGCTCAGGAGACCGAGCTCGCGGCGCAGCACCCCGAGCAACATCTCGTCCGGCCTGGCTTCCACCACTTCCCTCTCACCGTTGACCTCGAACGCAAACCTCACCGCAAGATCCTCCTCTGCACACGCGCCCTGCCGAAGGCGTCCCGGCGCGAGCGCAGGATCAACCCCGCCAGAAGGACCCCTGCCGAGATCCCGAAAGCCAGAACGCAAAACTTCCTGCCGGCCCCCTCTCTACCCGGAGGTTCTCTCCTGCAACGCGAAGATTCCCTCCGGTCTAAAGCATCCAGGACAGCCTCGGCGGTCATGGGCAGGTCGGTCACGTTGATCCCTAAAGAATGCAGGGCGTTGCCCAAAGCGGGAGGGACCGGCGGCAGCGCGGTCTCTCCGAGACCGTGCACCTCGGCCCCCTCGCGCTCTACCAGCTCGTGGGTGAACACATCGGGCAGGTCATCCGCGGCCGGCAAGCAGTAATCGGAGAGGTTGGCGTTGCTCACCTGCCCCTCCGAGAAGGAGATGCTCTCGAAGAGCGCCGTCCCGAGCCCCATTATCATGGAGCCTTCGTTCTGCAGCTCCGCCCCCGGCCGGTTCACCACCCTGCCAGCGTACACCGGCGCGTGCAGCCTCTTCACCCGGAACTTCCCCGTCTCCTCGTCCACCTCTACTTCGGCCGCGGCGGCCCCCTGGTGCCAGTGCGAGGAGGCCACTCCCTGTCCGGTGTCCGGATCAAGCCCTCCCTCGTCCGCCACCTCGCCGAATCCGCGCCGCCCGTTCTTCTTCAGATCCTCCACGGCCTTCTCGAGGGCCCGTCCCATCATGTGCGTCGAGCGGCTGGAGGTGGTACGGGTGTCGTACGGTACGGCGTCCGTGTCTGGGTCGGGGAAGCTTATCCTCTCCACCTCGGCTCCGAGGAGGTCGGCGGCCATCAGCCGGATGGCCCGCTTCGCTCCCTGCCCCATCTCGGCTGTGGCGCAGTAGATGGTGTAGTTCCCTTCGCCGTCGTGTTCCAAGGCGATCGAAGCCCGGCTCGGGGTCTGCATGCCCTTGAGCATCACGCACAGGCCCTTGCCGCGTCGTCCCTCCCGCCAGCCCACCGCATCCGCCGCTTTCCGCAACAGTTTCTCGAAATGGACATCGTGCATGACCTCGCCGGTGCAGTAGCGATCGCCATTCCGGATGATGTTCTTCAACCTCAGCTCGAGCGGGTCCATCCCCAGACGCTCCGCGAGCAGGTCCATCGTCCGCTCGGAGGCCCAGGTGCACTGCATCTGACCGTAGCCCCGGTAAGCGCCGTTGGGCGGCAGGTTGGTATAGACGGCGCGGGAGTCGACCCATACGTTGGGTATGCGGTAGGGACCGGGAGAGGCGAATCCCATCTTCTGGGCTACCCCGGGTCCGCAGTCGGCGTAAGCGCCGGTGTCGGCCCAGCACTCCACCTGCTTGGCCACCAGCGTCCCGTCGCGCTTCGCACCCAGCCTGACCCTGATGGTGGATGGATGGCGGTTGAGGGTGAGCCACTCCTCGTCACGCTCCAGTACCAGCTTGACGGGGCGGCCCGCCTTGCGCGCCAGACAGGCGGCGATGGCCTCCAGCCGCACGAAGGTCTTGGCCCCGAAGGACCCGCCCATTGGGGGGCAGACGATGCGCACCTGCTCCTCCGGGATGCCGAACAGCCCGGCCAGATCCATGCGGGTGTTAAACGGCGTCTGCGATCCGGTCCAGACCTCGAGCCGACCATCGCTCCAGCGCGCGAGCGCCGCATGGGGTTCCATCGGGGCGTGCTGGGCGCCCGCGGTGGTGTAGGTCTCCTCTACGACTACATCTGCCTCCTCGAAACCCTTTCGCACGTCCCCGTGCCGGATGCGGAAGCGGTGGCAGACGTTGGTGCCCGGCTGGGGCCGCAACCCGAAGTAAGCCGCGTCGTTGTCGGAGATTGCGATCTCCTCGTGGATCAGTGGAGCCCCCTCCTCGGCGGCTTCCACGGCGTCGAAGACGGCCGGGAGCTCCTCGTAGTCCACCTCGATCAGATCCAGCACTTCCCCGGCTCGCTCCACGCTGGGGGCGGCAACCGCGGCCACGGGATCTCCGGCGTAGCGGGCCTTGTCCAGCGCCAGCACGGTCTGGTCCTTTATCTGGCACCCGTAGCGGTTCAGCTCCCGCACGTCGCCGGGTACGAGGACGACCACGTCGTCCGGAACCGCCGAGGCGTCCACCCGCAGGACACGCGCATGAGGATGCGGGGAACGCAATATGCGCGCGTGGAGCATCCCCTCGATCTCGACGTCCCGCGAATAGCGGGTCTGGCCGGTAACACGCGGATCAGACACCGTACAACTCCTCCAGGGCACGACGCACCTCGACTTCCATCACGCGGCGCCGGTAACGCGCGGAACCGCGTGCATCCGATAGGGGATGGATGTTCTCGGCGTACCTCCGGGCGATCTCCCTGATGATCCCTGCGTCGACTTCTCCTCCCGCCAGCGCGCAGACATCGGGGAAGTACTGGGGTCTGCCGGCGACGGCTCCCACGACGACCCGCAGGGTCTTCCCCCCGTACCTTGCGGCCGCCACCGAGACACAGGGACGATCCTCGCTGGAGCGAGAGCGGAACTTGCGGTACACCGCCTGTCGAACTCCATCGGGCACCCTGACCCCCACGACCAGTTCGTCCTCTTTCAGAGCGGTCGTGTAGTGGTCGAGAATGAAGTCCTCGACGGGCACCTCCCGCTCACCGTTCTTTCCCGCGATCACGACGCGGGCAGCGAGCGCGGCGAGCATCGCCGGGGGATCCGAGGCATAATCGGCGTCTGCGAGCACCCCTCCGACGGTGGCCTGGTTGCGCACCCGGGGACTGGCCACGAGCGAGAAGGTGCGGGCGAGCGCGAGCCACTTCCGGCGCACCAGCTCCGATCTTTCCACCGATCTATGCGTCACCATCGCACCGAGGAGAAGCACGCCGTCTTCTTCCCTTATGGAGTCCAGTCCAGGGACGCCACGCAGGGATATCAAACGCGCGGGCCGGAGGAACCCCTGGTTCATGAGGATGCCGACGAAGGTTCCGCCTGCGACCACGACCGCATCCTCCCCGTAGGACGAGCGAAGCTCCAGCGCTTCGTCCAGGGAACGAGGCTGGTGCCATTCGACGTGGCGCATCTCAATCACAGGGTAGTGACGGGCCGGCACTGCAGCAGGTAGAGCTCACCACCAGAGATGGCCCACTCCACGTCTTGAGGCGCACCCGCCTTCTCTTCGAGCAACCTCCCGAGCTCGGCGAGGCGCCGGAGTTCTTCCTCGTCCAGCACCCTCTCGTCGCCCGTCTTACCACGCTTGAGCGTGCCGGAACGGTCGAGCACGTAATGGTCCGGTGTCACCTCTCCGGAGACGACCGCCTCACCCAGCCCGAAGGCACCCTCGACGATCATCCTGTCCCGCCTCCTCCTCACCGGGTCAACGGTGAAAAGCACGCCCGCCTTCTCCGGTTGCACCATCTTCTGCACCACGACCGCCATCCGCAGATCCTCCAGCGAGCCTTTCTGCTGCCGGTAGAAAAGGGCCCGCTCGGAGAAAAAGGAGGCCCAGCAGTCGACCACGCGCCGGCAGACCTCATCCTCTCCTTCCACGTTGAGGTAGGTTTCCTGCTGGCCGGCGTAGCTCGCGGCCTCGGAGTCTTCGGCACAGGCCGAGGAGCGTACCGCCACCCTGCCGTCACCCAGGCGCTTGTGCGTCGCGGTGGTCCTCACGCCAGTGAGCCGCCGGTATGCGACGGAGATCTCTTCGCGCGGGGGATCGACCTCCTGCAGCGCGGCCGCGAGCCCCACGTGGTCACGCTCCCGAACCAGCTCCAGGACGCGCTCCACGTCCACCGAACTCTCCAGCACCCACGACGGAACGACGAAGCCGGGCGGTACGGGCAGGCCCTCGGAAGCCATCCTCGCCAGGCTTGCTCCCTTTCCCCCGGCGAGCGAGACGTCCCTGCACTCCTCGTCCGAGAACCAGAGTATGGTTCTCTCCCGAACCCTATTCATCGAGGATCGCCACCGCTCGCAAGGGGGCCCCGGTGGTTCCGGTCCACTTGATGGGAAAGGCGGAGAGCTTGAACCCGTAGGGAGGTAGCTGATCGAGGTTGGTCAGGTTCTCTATGTGCCAGTAATCTTCCTCCCACATTACCCGGTGCGCCTCCCAGAACTTCTTGCGCTCGAACATCGCCCACACCGGCGGATCGAAGGTGGGAGCATCGGTCCCCATGAGCCGTATCCCCCGGGAGATCAGGTACTTCGTGGCCTCGGCGGTCATCCCACAGTGGTCGGTGAGATACCTTTCCTGGTCGTTGTACGCCGAAGCACCGGTCTGGATGAGGACTATGTCCCGTTCCTTGAGCTCGTATCCGATCTTCTCCAGCGCCTGGTCTATGTCCGAAGGGGTGATGCCGGCCCCCTTCTCCAGGTGCCGGAAGTCGAGGACGACGCCGTCGGAGTAGCAGTACTCGAGCGGTATCTCTTCTGCGGCCGGTCCGTCGGGACGTATGTGTTTGAGGGCGTCCATGTGGGTCCCGGCGTGGTCGCTCTGGATCACGAGGTAAGAGGCGGTGAGCGAGTCTACGCCGTACTTGTCCGCTCCGACTCCTTCGGCGAACTCCTGCCAAGTCTCGTACATCAGGAGGCTCGGCGCAGGTATCCTGGGGAAGGTGATCATGTCCTTGTGTACCGGCATCGACAGGTCTACCAGGCGGCTCATTCGGGTCGGGCTCCTTTCATCATCTTCTCGAAGGCCGTGAAGTGCCAGCGCAACGCTGCCCCTGCCTTCTCCGGGTCCTTCTCTTCCAGCGCGTCCAGCAGCGGCCGGTGCATCTCGGCCAGCTCATGCAGGTCTATATCGGTCTTGACGACGGTGATTATCGTGCGCGCCCCGATCCTGAGCGAATCCCAGACCTCTTTGAGCGTCCGGTTGCCCGAGGACTCCACGATGAGCCTGTGGAAGCTCACGTCGTGGCGGACGAGCTCGTGCAGGTCTCCGGCCCCGGCGGCTTCCTTCATCGCTTCGAACTCTTTTTCGAAGGCCCCGATCGCCCCACCCAGTCGGGCGGCCGCCAGACGCGCGGCGAGCTCCTCCATGGCGGCGCGGACGGGGTATATCTCGAGCAACTCCTCGAGGGTGACCTCCCGTACGCGCGCCCCCCGGAAAGGCTCTGACTCCACGAAGCGCAGCAGCTCGAGCTCCCTGAGGGCCTCCCTCACAGGGGCCTGGCTGGTACCGAACTCCCGGGCGAGCTGGGTCTCCACCAGACGCTCGCCAGGAGCGTACTCGCCGCTCAGCAGGCGTGCTATGAGCTCCTCTTTGATTTGTTCGCGCAGCACGGTGCGGTTGAGCTTCAAGAGAGGATCTCCACGATGCCCGTCGTACCGTTGACCCGCACGCGGTCTCCGGTCTTTATCCGCTCCGTCGCCTCGGACGTGCCCACCACCGCCGGGATACCGAACTCGCGCGAGACGACCGCCGGGTGGGAGACGGTCCCGCCGGCATCGGTCACGAGCGCGCTTATCTTGGTGAAGAGCACGACCCAGGCGGGGTTGGTCATCCGACAGACGAGCACGTCCCCCTCTCTGACCTCATCGAACTCTTCCGTGGAGGTGACCACCTTCGCGGTCCCCTCCACGACTCCGGCGGAGGCGGCGAGTCCTCTAATCTCTGCGGTGGTCTCCGAGGGCTTCCGGTAGAACTTCTCCGGGAACCCCCAGAGCGCAGCGTACGGGAACTCCAGCGCTTCCCGGGTAGCGGTCCCCACCCAGTCGCGGGGCCTCATCTCGTACGCTTCCTCGTGCTCGTCCCTCCGGTCGGAGACCAGGGCCCGCGCGTCGATTCTTCCCGGGTCCGTCATGAGCACCCGGAGTTCGTTGTAGCGGAGGAACATGACGTCTTCCGGATCGTCCAAGACGCCGGCCTCGACGAGCTTCTTTCCGATGGCAATGAGAACCAGACGCAGCCGGGCATTGGTGCCCTGGTCTATGTAGAAGTGGTGGTCGGGGGTGAGGGGGTTCATCCGCAGAGAAAGGTCCAGCGCCCGCTGCAGTTTGCGCCTCCCTTCTCCTTCGGGCACGTCGTCCATCAACTCATGGATGGCATCCTCCAGATCCTGCTTCACCGCCTCGAGCGCCTTCGGATAGTCATAGTCGCTCTCCAGATAACCCCTTATCGCTTCCAGAATGGGCGCGGGATCCTCCTTCCAGGTCTTGAAAGAAAACTCGTGCGCCCAGATCGCCTTGTATCCGAACTCCTGCTGGTAGGGTTCGAGCCGCTCGGAGATGAACCTCCTCCCACGCTCCGAGCCCCGCAGGGCCTCCAGCACTTCCGCCGCCGCATTGGCTCGGAACGCTTCGCGGAGGTCGGGATCTCTTTTGATCTCTTCTTTCATCCTCCACAGGGCTTCCACGGAATCCCAGTTCTTGTCTTCGGTAGAGCTCTGCAGCCTGCCCACGAGCCCGGGATCCACCTCCCCCTTGACCTCCGCAATGGTCGCGCTCAGGTTCTGCGTGGAGGTAAACTGAGCGAAGTTGAGCATCCAGTGGATCTTCCAGTGGCGGTCGTGGATGTCTATGGCGTCCTCGAGCAGCACGGCCAGCTCCACCAGATCCGCGCTCTCGGTATCGTACTCATCGAGATACGCAAAGTTGCGTTTTATCTCGGGCACCAGACGATCGCGCCACCAGTCCAGGAAATTCCAGGCGTAGTGGGGAAGCACCGCATCCATGTATACGCCTATCTTGGAGGCATAGTCTGGATCGCGCGGCACCCGCGGCACGTAGCGGCTCTGATACTCCACGGCCTCGGCTCGTACCGAAGGGTCGGCCGGGACCGCCGCCGTGTACACATACCCGTTTATCCTCTTGGCTACCCAGTCGGAGGCGAAGGGCGTCCCGAAACGCCTGAACATGTGGTCGCAGGTGAGCCACCACCCCCCGATGTCGAAGAACATCGGAGAGACCGGGTTCGGACAGTGCAGATCGTCGTAGATCCAGAAAAGCTCCTTCTCCCCCTCCTCCCACTCTATCGGAAAATCTTCGTCGCCGTAATAACTGCCGAGCACCCGGCCAGTGTCTGTCTCCACGATACTCCTCCTCGTGAGGTCAATCCTTTCCCCGGCAGAAGTATATATAATCGATTATCGAGAGAAATGCAAGATACGAGATGAGATCCGTCCGGCAACGTCTAGAGCACCAAGACTTCGGCCCCGGGAGCAGGAAGAAACCGGTAGAAGAGGGGCTCGCGGAAGCCGCAAGCCGAGAACCGTTCGCGCGCCCGCCGCGCGAGCGCTTCCGCCCGTCCGGCTTCGACGAGCGCCATCGCGCATCCCCCGAAGCCCGCGCCGGTGAGCCGCGCGCCGGGGGCGCCGACCTCTCTTGCGCACTCGACGAAGGCGTCGAGCTCGGGGGTAGAGACCTCGTAGTCGTCCCGGAGGGAGGCGTGGGAGGCGTACATCAACCGGCCGAAGGAGGCGTAATCTCCGGCGCGCAGCGCCCTCGCGGCTTCGAGTACCCGCCCGTTCTCGGTGACGACGTGGCGGGCACGGCGCAGGAGCTCGCCGGAGAGCTTCGGCAGATCGCCTTCCGTCGTGTCCCGCAGTTCTCGCACCCCGAGGCGGCGGGCGGCCTCCTCGCAGCTCCTCCGGCGCTCGTTGTAGCCCGTTCCGGCGAGGCCCCGCTCGACCCGGGTGTCGCACACCAGGAGCACGAGCCCCGCCCCCTCGAGGTCGAGCGGCACGTCCTCCGCCTCGAGCGTGCGGCAGTCGACGAGCAGGGCTGCACCTTCATGGCACAATAACGAGGCGTACTGGTCCATTATGCCGCTCTGGACGCCGACGTATTCGTTCTCCGCCCGCTGACAGATCCGGGCCAGGTCTTTCCTGTCTACCTCCAGACCGAAGAGGGCGCCGAGGGCGAGGGCGGTGGCGGCTTCGATCGCGGCGGAGGAAGAGAGGCCCGAGCCGCGGGGCACCTCACCGGCGAAGGCGGCCCGGAAAGGCCCGATAGCACACCCGGCCTCGCCGAGGGCCCACGCCACCCCGCGCGGGTAGTCGGCCCAGGAGTTTTTCTCTTCTGGAGTGAGCGGGCGGGTCTCGTCGAAGTCCGCGGAGTAGAGAATCCCCTCCCCTCTGCCGGCGGCGACGGCCACCCGGCGGTCTATCGCGCAGGGCAGGACGAAGCCGCCGTTGTAGTCGGTGTGCTCCCCGATTAGGTTTACACGCCCGGGAGCGCTCGCGACGACTTCGGGATCGGCGTCGAATCGCTCCCGGTAGGCTTCGGCGGCGCGTCCCTCGACTTCTCTCATCCCCCGTAGCCCCCCGGGTGGGAGAGCATCCACTCCCAGGCGTCGGAGATCATGGCCGCGAGCTCCGGTTTCTCGGGTTTCCAGCCGAGCTCCCGGCGTATCTTCCCGCTCGATGCGACCAGGACCGGCGGGTCGCCGGGGCGGCGCGGGGCCTCTTTTGCCTCTATCTCCCTCTCCGTCACCTCGCGCGCCGTCTCTATGACCTGACGCACTGAGAAGCCCTCGCCGTTACCCAGATTGTAGATGCGATGCTCGCCCTCGCGTGCGGCCTCGAGCGCCAGGAGGTGTGCGTGGGCGAGGTCTTCGACGTGGATGTAGTCCCGGATCGCGGTGCCGTCGGGGGTGGGGTAGTCGGTGCCGTAGACCTCGACGTATTCCCGCTCGCCGAGCGCGGTCCGCAGCACGAGCGGGATGAGGTGCGTCTCCGGGCGGTGGTCCTCCCCGAAGCGCCCGCTCGCCCCGGCAACGTTGAAGTAGCGCAGGCTCACCGCGGCAAGCCCGCGGGCGCGGGCGACGAAGGAGATCATGCGGTCCACGGCCAGCTTCGATCCCCCGTACGGGTTGGTCGGGAGTGGCGGGTCGTCCTCCTCTATCGGCACCTTCCGCGGCTCCCCGTAGACCGCCGCGGTCGAGGAGAAGACGAGCCTCGATGCTCCACCCTCGACCATCGCCTCAAGCAGTTCGAGCGTCCCTAGCACGTTGTTGCGGTAGTAGCGCTCGGGCTCTTCGACCGACTCGCCCACGAGCGAGAGCGCCGCGAAGTGGAGGACCCCCTCGAAGCCCTCATGCAGCACCTCTCTGGTCCGCTCCGCGTCGAGGAGGTCGCCCTCGACGAATCGTGCCCCCCCGGGGATCGCCCGCCGGTGTCCTCTCGAGAGGTTGTCGAAGATGGTGACCTCGTGCCCGGCCTCGAGGAGCTGTCCGGCGACGACACTCCCGATGTAGCCGGCCCCGCCGGTGACGAGCAGCCTCACGCCCGCGCCACCGCCTCCCTGAGGCGCCCCGCCGTCTCCTCCGGCAGGGCGTCCACGATGAACGCCCCCGCCCCGGTCTCGCTCCCGGCCAGGTACTTGAGCTTGTCCGCCGTACGGTTCGGCGGGTAGAACTCTATGTGGAAGTGGGCCACCCCCTCGTAGTCGCCGCCGTCGGTGGGGGCCTGGTGCATGACCATCATGTACGGCAGCGAGAACCCGAAGAGCTCGTCGTAGCCGACGAGAAGCCGCTTGAGGGTGCGCGCAAGATCCCTGCGCTCCTCCGCATCGAGCCCGGCTATGGAGCCGACACACCTCCTGGAGTAGACGTGCACCTCGTAGGGAAAGTGCGCGTAGAAAGGGACGAAGGCGGAGAAGTGCTCGCCCTTGACCACTATCCTCTTCCCCTCGGCGTGCTCCTGCGCGAGCAGGTCGCAGTGCAAACACCCCCCGGTCTTCTCGCGGTGGGCGCGGGCGGCCTCGAGTTCCCGCTTCGGACGCGGCGGGACGAAGGGATAGCCGTAGATCTGACCGTGCGGATGGTGCAGCGTGACCCCTATCGCCTCGCCCTTGTTCTCGAAGATGAACACGTAATCGACGAAATCCAGCGCGCCGAGCTCCCGGTAGCGGTCCGCCCACACCTCCACCAGCTGACGTATGCGCCGCTCCGGGAGCTGCGCCAGCGTCGCATCGTGCTCGTCGGTGTAGAGGACCACCTCGCACACCCCGCGCCCGGCGGCCTTCGGGGTCAGCCCGTTCCCAGAACCCTCCGGCTCCGGGGCGTCCGGTACGAACGAGGGGAAGCGGTTCTCGAAGACGACTATCTCATAAGACTCCCGGGGCACCTCGGTCGGGAACCCGCCCGGCTTCGTCGGACACAGCGGACAGTACTCCGCCGGGGGCAGAAAAGTCCTCTCCTGACGGTGGGTGGCGTACGCCACCCACTCACCGAGCGTCGGGTCCCAGCGCAGCTCGTTCAAGCGTCCTCATCCTCTTCTTCATCCTCCTCGAAGGAGTAGAAGATGATGTACCGGCCGTCCTCCTTCAGCAGCCTCTCCTTGCGCATGTTACACCAGCCTCCACTCCGGCTCTCTGCCATCGACAACAATATCTTACATCCAACAACACATTCCGGTTATCTTCGTGTGTCTCCGGAGGTATGTTCGGTGGGCTCCGGCACACCCTCTGGCAGGGCGTTGCGGTGGGCTTCGATCAGGTCGTCGACGAGGTTGTGGATCTCGTCGAGGGAGAGGACGCTCGGGGCGTGGCGGTCGAGCATCGCGGCGTGGTAGACGTGATCCCGCCGTCCCTCGAGCGCGGCCCGCACGGTGAGCTCCTGCACCGAGACGTGCGGCAGGCACATCCCGGCGAGCTGCGGCGGGAGGGGACCTGTGTGGCAGGGGTGTATACCGGCGCCGTCCACCGCGACCGGCACCTCGACACAGCAGCCTGCGGGAAGGTTGTCTATCAGGTGGTCGTTGCGGACGTTGCCGTAGACGAGGCGCGGCGTGCTGGTGGTCATAGAGTGAATGATCAAAGAACCGTACTCCACGCTGCGCTCTAGCTCGAAGCTCTCCCCGGCGAGGAGTTTCTTCCTGGTCTCCTCGTACTCGCGGAGGTTCTCCTCGCTGCGGCGGATGTACTCGTCTATGGGGATGTCGAGCTTCTCGATCAGAGAATCGTCCTTTATGAAGTACGGGGTGTACCCGGCGTTGTGCTCGCTCGACTCGGTCACGAAGTAACCCAGGTGGCGCATCAGCTCGAAGCGCACCCTGTCTCTGGCGCAGACCTCAGGGTCCTCCATCGCCTCGAAGAGCAGGGGATAGATATCTTCGCCGTCCACCTCCAGGCGGGTCATCCAGGCGATGTGGTTGATCCCGGCGCACTCGAAGGTGATCCTCTCGTGTGGGATGTCCACGTACGAGGCGATCTCGCGCACCGTGTAGGGTACGCTGTGGCACAGCCCTACGGCCCGTATTTCAGGGAAGGACTCGTAGAACGCCCACACGAGCATGCTCATCGGGTTCGTGTAGTTCAGGAGCACGGCCTTCGGGCACATCTCCCTCATGTCGCGACCGAGCTCGAGCATGAACGGGATCGTGCGGAGGCCCCGGAAGATGCCCCCGATCCCCAAAGTGTCCGCGATAGTCTGCTTGAGACCGTACTTCTTCGGGTCGACCCTCGCTTCAGCCCCAGTGGAAGACTGTCCTGTGAAGAAGGTCGTCAAGATGGCCCGCCTCATGGCCGAGAACTACGCGAAGCCCATTCAACTCAAGGAGGTCGCCGCCCACGTCGGGCTGCACCCCAACTACGCGATGACGCTCTTCCGCCGCTACTACGCGATGACGCTCAACACCTGCCTCGCCCGGCTGCGCATCTGCCAGGCGCAGCACCTCTTGATCTCGGGCGACCGGGACATCTCGCGCATCGCCTTCGACACCGGCTTCGGCTCGATAAGCCGCTTCTACGAAACCTTCAAGGAGATAAGCGGCTGCACTCCCCGCCAGTACCGCCTGAAATCCGGCCTGATAGAGTTCGGCCCGGAATCACCATTCAACCCCTGCGCCTCCGGCTGGGGCGGTTCTGTGGGGCAAACCGAAACCTGCCCCTGAAAAACCTGCCCCTGAAAGTACGGAGAGATGCAGGTTGTCTTACTCATCCTTTCCGAGCCTTCTTCGCGGCCTCGATCCAGGGCTCGACGACGCTCTGGTTCTTCTTCAGCCAGCTGCGCGCGCCCTTCGTGGGGCCGCTCTTCCGGATCTCAATCTCCAGCTTGCCGAGCTCACCAGGGGTGAGCCGGACCGCTTTGATCATGGCGTACGCATCCGGCTTCTCCCTGCTGAGGCTCTTGCTGACTATCGCCGAGAGCTCCTCGCCCTTGCCCATGAGCCCTTTCGGGTCCTCCAGGTACCTTATGGGATAGGCCGTGAAGGCCCAGTGCGGTTTCCACAGCGTGACGACTATGGGCTTTCGCGCCGCTATCGCCTTCTTGAGCGCCGAGAGCATCGCCGGGGTGCTCGAAGCCTGCAGCGTGTAGTCCAGATGGTACCCGGGGATGACCTTGGTCTTGACCACGTTCATCTCGCCAGCCCCGGCTTCTATCCCCGTGATCTGGCCGCCAAACTGGCTCCTGTACCGGTTGAGGTCGGCTATGCTCTTCGCCTCCACGTAGTCCGGAACCGCGAGCCCGATGGTCGCCTTTCCCTCGTACCACGGCGCGAGCTTCTGGACCTTCCCCCTGTACTTCTGCCAGTAGGCCTCCTGCGTGTACGGCAGCCAGGTGTCCATGAACGCGTCTATCTGACCCGTCGAGACCCCCTGGTACAGAGGCCCCGCATCGGCGAGCTGTAGCTTAACGTCGTACCCGAACCTCTCCCCGAGCAACGCCTTGAGCACGTTGTTCAGCGCCACATCCTCGTCCCAGCCGATGTCACCCAGCGTGAGCGTCTTCTCGCCCCCCGAAGAGGCACCTCCCCCACACCCC